>NZ_JBHUUV010000014.1:0-166572 GCF_042670885.1 Streptomyces sp. NPDC057136 | reverse complement strand
GTTGATAGGCCAGATGTGGAAGCCCGGTAACGGGTGGAGCTGACTGGTACTAATAGGCCGAGGGCTTGTCCTCAGTTGCTCGCGTCCACTGTGTTAGTTCTGAAATAACGAACGGCCGTGTTTTTTCCGGTGTTGGTTAATTTCATAGTGTTTCGGTGGTCATTGCGTTAGGGAAACGCCCGGTTACATTCCGAACCCGGAAGCTAAGCCTTTCAGCGCCGATGGTACTGCAGGGGGGACCCTGTGGGAGAGTAGGACGCCGCCGAACAATTATTCCGGGAAAGCCCCGTGCCCTTGTGGCACGGGGCTTTTCTGCGTTCTGAGCGTCTAGGCTCGAACCATGCGCTACGAACTGGTCATCTTCGACAACGATGGTGTGCTCGTCGACAGTGAGCCGATCGCTAACACCATCCTCGCCGGCTACCTCACCGAGCTCGGACACCCCACCTCGTACGAGGAGTCCGTCCACGACTACATGGGGTCCGCCGTGCACCGGGTGCACGACCTCGTCGAGGAGCGGACGGGGCTGAAGCTTCCCGCGGACTTCGACGAGACGCTCCACGCACGGGTCTTCGCCGCCTTCGAGCGCGAGCTCGTGGCGGTGGACGGGGTCCAGGAACTGCTGGGGAAGCTGGTCGCCGACGGGGTGGCGTACTGCGTCGCGTCGTCCGCGACCCACGAACGGATCAGGGTCGGGCACCGGAAGACGGGCCTCGACCAGTGGTTCGAGGAGGAGTGGATCTTCAGCTCGGAGGATGTGGGCCAGGGCAAGCCGTCACCCGACCTGTTCCTCCACGCCGCCGAGCGGATGGGCATCGCCCCCGAGCGGTGCGTCGTCATCGAGGACAGCCCGCTGGGCGTCGAGGCCGCCCGCGCCGCCGGGATGGATGTGTACGGGTTCACGTCGATGATGCCGGCGGACCGGCTCATCGGCGTGACGGGGTACTGCTCCGACATCTCGCAGCTCCCTGAATTGCTCGCCTGATCCATCTACCCACCGGTAGACGGTGGCCCTACGCTCGCGGCCATGACAAACGCGCGGTTGCGGCACGGCAGGGCCTCCTTGGTGCTGAGCTTTCTCGTGCAGGGAGTCGCCTTTGCGCTGCTCGTGACGCGCATCCCCGCGATTCAGGACCGGTACGGGATATCCGACGGGCTGCTGCCCGCCTTCCTGGCCGCTGTGCCGATCCTCGCGGGGGTCGGCAGCGTGGTCACCGAGAAGGTGGTCGCGCGGGTGCGGCCCGGGGTCGTACTGCGGTGGACGCAGCCCGTCGTGCTGCTTTCGCTGCTCGCGGTCGGTGCCGGCGGCGAGTTGTGGCACGTCGCTGTCGCGCTCGGCGCCTTCGGGCTTGCCGTGGGGGCGCTGGACGCCTCCATGAACATGATGGGCGTCAGCCTTCAGCGGGCGTACGGGCGCAGCATCATGCTCGGGTTCCATGCCGCGTACAGCCTCGGTGGCATCGCCGGGGCGACGACGGCGTGGGCCGGAGCGCACTGGGATCTGCCCCTGCTGGTGTCCTACCTGCCCGCCGTTGTCGTCCTGCTGCCCGCCGCGTTGGTGGGGAGCCGCTGGTACACCGACGGGAAGAGCGAGGGTGCGGTCCCGCCGGTCGGCGGGGAGGGGAAGCGGGCGGCTGTCTCGTTCAAGCTGCTGTTGCCGCTGTGTCTGGTGATGAGCTTCGCGTACATCGGGGACTCGACCGTCTCCAACTGGAGTGCCAAGTATCTGCAGGACGTGCTGGGCAGCTCGGAGCAGATGTCGACTCTTCCGTACAACGTCTACATGGTGACGACGCTGCTGGGGCGGGCCGTTGGGGACATCGGGGTGCGGCGGCTCGGGGCGGTGACCGTGGTGCGGTGCGGGAGTGTGCTGGCGGCTGTCGGTTTCGCGGTGGTGGCGGTGGCGTCCGGGGCCTGGGTGGGGCTGCTCGGGTTCACGCTGCTGGGGCTCGGGCTGTGCGTCATCGTGCCGCAGACGTTCGCGGCGGCGGGGCGGATGTTCCCGGGGGCCAGTGATGTGGCCGTAGCGCGGCTGAACGTCTTCAACTACGTGGGGTTCCTCGTGGGGTCGCCGCTCGTGGGGGCGCTCGGGGACGCCTGGAGCTATCGCGGGGCGATGCTCGTGCCCATGGTGCTGGTGCTGGCGACGCTCGTGTACGCCCGGTCGTTCGGCGCCGAGCCTGCCCGATACGGTGGCGGGCATGAGCGGCCGCGCACAGTTGATGTGGGATGACGCAGTAACGGGATACGACTTCGGGGACAACCATCCCATGGACCCGGTCAGGCTTGCCCTGACGATGGGGCTGGTGCGGGCGTTCGGGCTCGACGGTGCGGTGGATGTGCGCGGGGCCAAGGCGGCCGGGGACTCCACGCTGAGACTTGTGCACCGCGAGGACTATGTGTCGGCCGTGCGGGCCGCTTCGCTCGACCCGAAGGCCGCCGATCAGGCGTACGGCCTGGGGACCGTGGACGATCCGGCCTTCGCCGGGATGCATGAGGCGTCGGCCCTCATCGCCGGACTCTCCGTCGGGGCGGCCGAAGCGGTGTGGCGCGGCGAGACCGCCCACGCCGTGAATTTCACGGGCGGTCTGCATCACGCGATGCCCGGCGGCGCCGCGGGGTTCTGCATCTACAACGACCCGGCGCTCGCCATCGCGCGGCTGCTGGAGCTCGGCGCGGAGCGGGTCGCCTACGTCGATGTGGACGTTCACCACGGGGACGGGGTGCAGGCCGCGTTCTGGGAGGACCCGAGGGTGCTGACCGTGTCCCTGCACGAGCATCCGCGGACGCTGTTCCCGCAGACCGGCTGGCCGGAGGAGACCGGGGCCGGGGCCGGTGAGGGCGGTGCGGTGAATGTGGCGCTGCCTGCCGGTACGGGGGACGCGGGGTGGCTGCGGGCCTTCCATGCGGTGGTGCCCGAGCTGCTGGCGGACTTCCGGCCGCAGGTGCTGGTGACCCAGCACGGGGCGGACACGCACTTCGAGGACCCGCTGGCCCATCTGGCGGTGTCGTTGGACGCGCAGCGGGCCGTCATGGAGGCGTGTCACGATCTCGCCCACGAGTACGCGGAGGACGGGCGGTGGGTGGCGCTCGGCGGTGGCGGGTACGCGGTGGTCGATGTGGTGCCGCGGTCCTGGACCCATCTGGTGGGCATCGCCGCGCATGCCCCGGTGGACCCGGAGTCGATGGTTCCGGCGTCCTGGCGGGACGAGGTCTACGCACGGACCCGGCAGCTGGGGCCGGCCCGGATGACGGACGGCCGTACGCCGTCCTGGCAGTCGTGGGAAGCCGGTTACGATCCGGCGGACCGGCTCGACCAAGCGGTGCTGGCGACCCGGCGTTCGGTGTTTCCGCTGCGGGGACTACTGGCCTGACGGTATGTCTGTTTCCGGCCGGACGTGGTGTGCGGCGCGGAATGGTTACGCCAACTGTGGGGCCTGTTCCGGCTTTTGGAGCCATGGCCGGAGCCGGTGGGGGAGCATCGGGAGGGTGTTGAGCATCGGAGCGCTGCGCGCTCATCTGCTGGCGGCCCGGCTGGCCGGGCCCGTGGCCACCACGCGGGAGAACAGTCTGCAGAGCTATCGGCTCTTCGCGGCACGGGACCCCAGGGTGACCCTCGGACTCGACGCCGAGTGGGCCTGGGGCGAGCGGGATCTGCTGCGGCTCATGGCCGACAAGTGCGGGGTCTCGCCCGATCCCGCGTGTGTCTCGGGTCCTGATGTGATCGATCCGGAGCTCACCCTGGCCGGTCTGGAGGCGTTCGCCGACCGACTGGCGGGGGCTGCGGGCCGGCGGGCTCCGGTGCTGTTCGGGACCGGTCATCCGCACCGGCTGCTCGGGTTCTACGCCGAGTTGGCAGACGCATTGTCGGCGGCCGGGTGCCCTGTACTCACCCCCGCGCAGGGGCGATGTGTCGACATAACGACCCGGTTCGGCGTACGTACGTACGGCATCGACTACGTACGACGTGTCGCGCTGGTGCGCGAACCCGGCGTGCGGGCTCCCGGTGGTGTCACCGGCGCACATACCCATTCGCCGCTGCCGGTTCGGGCCGCGCTCGAAGCTGCGGCGGACCGTCACGGGCTGCTGCCGGAGTTGGTGGTCGGGGACCACGGATGGGTCTGCGGTGCAGGTCAGCTGGGCATTGAGGCGATCGGGCTGGCTGATACGGACGACCCCGCACTGTTCGTGGGAGAGGCCGAGGGGCGGGTGTCCGTCGCCGTTCCGCTTGATGATGCCGTGCACTCCGATTACTACCGCCCGCTGACGCGCTATGTACTCAATCGGGCGTGTCTGTCACAGTAGGCGCCCCGATGGTCTCTCCTCTTCCCCACTCGCATCACCCGCCCCTAATCTGGGGAGTGAGCGCACATCGACGAAGAGTCACCGGAGGGGAAGCCGGTGCGCGTCGCGTGCGGAAGGTACAGGTGGGTCATGGCTGCTGGCAGCGAGGTACCTCTCAACGAGGTCAAATTTCTGACCGTGGCGGAAGTCGCCTCGGTCATGCGGGTGTCGAAGATGACCGTGTACCGCTTGGTGCACAGCGGTCATCTGCCGGCGGTCCGGGTGGGAAGGTCCTTCCGGGTCCCGGAGCAAGCGGTTCACGCGTATCTCCGCGAGTCCTTCGTGGGGGTGGAGTCGGCCTGACGTTGCCCTCGGATTACGCCCCTCACCCAGGGGCGGGTAGGCTAGGCCGACGTAGGTCGTGTGGGCCCAGACGCCCCGCACCAGTGAAAAAGAAGTGAGCGAGGGTAGTCGTGGGCTCTGTCATTAAGAAGCGGCGCAAGCGGATGGCCAAGAAGAAGCACCGCAAGCTGCTCAAGCGCACGCGCGTTCAGCGTCGCAACAAGAAGTAAGCGAACGCAGTTCGTGAAACCGCAGCCCCCCCGCCGTTCTGGCGGGGGGGCTGCGGCGCTATTCGGGCCAAGGCTTCGGCAAGGCCCGCCATGGGGTCGTCAAAGCGCAACATCCACCCGCTACGGTGACGGTCAGGGGAGTGCTCCGATCCGCAGGGCACCCGCTTCACGTACCGACGGAAGGCGCTGATCTTGGGGAAGGTCGTGCTCGTCACAGGAGTGGCCCGGCAGCTGGGAGGCCGCTTCGTGCGGCGCGTCCAGCGCGATCCCGAGGTCGACCGGGTGATCGCCGTCGACGCCGTCTCGCCCGGGCATCAGCTCGGCAACGCCGAGTTCGTCATGGCGGACATCCGGCAGCCGGCCATCGCGAGGGTTCTCGCCGAACACTCCGTCGACACGGTCGTCCATCTGGATGTCTCCGGGAAGGCGCTCGGCGCGGGCGGCCGGACGGCCGTCAAGGAGAACAACGTCATCGGCACCATGCAGCTGCTCGGTGCCTGCCAGAAATCGCCGACCGTCCAACGGCTCGTCATCAAGTCCAGTACGAGCGTCTACGGCTCCGCGCCCCGCGACCCGGCGGTCTTCACCGAGACCACCCCGCCCAAGTCGCTGCCGAGCGGGGGCTTCGCCAAGGACGCCGTCGAGGTCGAGGGATACGTACGGGGCTTCGCGCGCCGCAGGCCCGATGTCGCCGTCTGCGTCCTGCGGTTCGCGAACATCCTGGGGCCCGACCCGGACTCGCCGCTGGCCGACTATCTGGCGCTGCCCGTGCTGCCCACGGTCTTCGGGTACGACCCGAGGCTTCAGTTCGTCCACGAGGACGACGTCATCGACGTCCTCGGGATCGCCTCGCACGAACCGCGGCGCGGGACGCTGAACAGCGGCACCTTCAACATCGCGGGCGACGGGGTACTGCTCCTGTCGCAGTGCTCGCGGCGGCTCGGGCGGCCGACCGTGCCCCTGCTGCTGCCGGCCGTCACCTGGGTGGGCTCGGCGCTCCGCACGATCGGCATGACCGACTTCTCGCCGGAACAGATCCGGCTGCTGACGCACGGGCGGGTGGTCTCCACCGTGCAGATGCGCGAGACGCTGGGATTCCGCCCGCGGTTCAGCACCGCGGAGACCTTCGCGGAGTTCGCACGCAGCCGGGGTCCGGGGCTGCTGCCGCCCGAGACGGTGGGCAGGGCCGTCGACCGGCTCGCGGATTCGCGCCTCGCGGGCGGGGCACATTCAACTCACGGCGCCAGGTAGAGGAGCGCATCGACGATGGCGGATGCCAAGGTCATTCCGTTCGACGACGACCGTGTGCGATCGGGAGGCGCGCAGCGTCCGGCGCGGCACAGGCCGGGGCCGGGCAGCAGCAGCCGGGCCCCCGGGTCCGCAGTGGCCGGCGCGGCGCCTGTGAGCGCCCTGCCGGGCGGGGAGGTGCCGGTGGGCGCCGTGGAGGCCGAAGAGGGAGCGGTGGCGCCGCAGGAGGCCCAGGAGGCCCAGGAGGCGTCGGGGCGCGGCGGCTGGGACCGGCGGATCGCCGGTGGGCTGGCGTTTCTGCGCCGACGGGTCACCGGTGACTACGAGGTCGACGAGTTCGGTTACGACAAGGAGCTGACCGACCAGGTCCTCATGTCGATGCTCCGGCCGCTCGCGGACAAGTACTTCCGTGTGGAGGTGAAGGGCGTCGAAAATATCCCGACCGACGGCGGGGCGCTCATCGTGGCCAACCACTCGGGGACGCTGCCGCTCGACGGGCTGATGCTTCAGGTCGCCGTGCACGACAACCATCCGGCCAACAGGCATCTGCGGCTGCTCGCCGCGGACCTGGTCTTCATGCTGCCCGTCGTCAACGAGCTGGCCCGGAAGGCCGGGCACACGCTGGCGTGCGCCGAGGACGCCCAGCGGCTGCTGGAGAGCGGCGAGGTCGTGGGGGTGATGCCGGAGGGCTTCAAGGGCATCGGGAAGCCGTTCGGCGAGCGGTACAAGTTGCAGCGCTTCGGGCGGGGCGGCTTCGTGTCGACCGCGCTGCGGGCCGGGGTGCCGATCGTGCCGTGCTCGATCGTGGGCGCGGAGGAGATCTATCCGATGATCGGCAACTCGAAGACTCTGGCGCGGGTGCTGGGGATTCCGTACTTCCCGATCACGCCGACGTTTCCATGGCTGGGGCCGCTCGGAGCGGTGCCGCTGCCGACGAAGTGGACGATTCAGTTCGGGGAGCCGATCCCCACGGACGGTTATCCGCCGGAGGCGGCGGAGGACCCGATGCTGATGTTCAACCTGACGGATCAGGTGCGGGAACAGATTCAGCACACCTTGTACAAATTGCTGGTGCAGCGGCGGTCGGTGTTCTTCTGACCGGTCGCCGGGCGGGCTTGATTTGGCTGGACTGGGCCGTGCCGGGCTGGGCCTTTGGCGGGCCCAGCCCGGCGGTGCTCACGGCTTCAGGTCCTCGCCGTCGATGCCCAGACCCGGGAGCAGGCCGGGGAGCAGCGGCGGGAGGGTGACGTCCGGGGACGGGGGCATGCTGACCCCGCCGTCCGGGGACGACGGGGTCACGCCGTCCGTCGGGAGGTCGTCGAGCAGGCCGTCCGTGCCGCCGCCGAGCAGACCGTCGGACGGGCTGCTGCCGGAGCCGGACGGTTTGGGCTGGGTGCTCCGGTCCGTACTGCCCTCCGGTGTGGTGGGCGAGGCCGGTGCCGGTGCGCCACCGCCGGACGGGCCGGTGGTGTCCTCGGCGCTGCCGGTCCGGCGAGGTCCCTCGCTCCGCTCCGGGGTGCTGGGGAGCAGCGACTGGAGGGGGGCGACTTCCTCGTCCATGGCCTCGAAGACCGAGCTGACCTTGTCGCTGATGTCGGTCAGCTGTACGGGCAGCCGGTCCCGGAGATTGCTCCAGCTCTCGCGGTGCGAGCGGGAGAAGGAGTCCAGGGTCTGGATCGGGCCGATGGTGCCGTCCCGCTGGTACGCCGTGTGCAGTAGGCGGTGGCCCTCCGTGGCGTCGTGGGTCATGCGGTTGAGCGTGCGCCTGACCTCGCCGAGTGATTCATGGTCCATCTCGCCCGAGCGGCCCCGCTCCATGAGGCGTCGTGCCTCGCTGAGCCGGGTGGATGCCTGGTCGAGGTATGCCTCGCCGCGGTCGGCGTCGCCGTTGGCCATACCGAGGTTGATGTCTTCCATGCCGCGCTTCAGCCCGTACAGGGAATCACCCGGCAGGGCTTCCGAACTGGCAGCGGCCACTCCGCCGAAGGCACCCGCGGCCACACCTACGGTGAGTCCGCCGGCGGTGAGTCCTTTCGCCCAGCGTGAGCGGGGGCGCAGCTTCCGGAGCGGGGAGGCCCGGTGGGCTCCCTTGCTCCGTTGCTCGGGCACCGTAGGGCCCGTGGACGCGCCGCCTTCGGCGAACATGGCCTCCATGGCGGCGACGAGCTGTGCTCGTTGCACCATTTTGACCTCGGGGTCCAACTTCGGCTTCGGTAGCTCACCGAGGCCGTTCGCCAGGGCCAACAGCGGTCCGTGGTCGGCCTGTTCGGCCGGTTCCTCGGGCTGTACGGCCGCCGCACCCTGGAGCGACTGCTCCTCCATGGCCTGGGCGAAGGCGTTCGCCCGCCGGTGTGCCGAAACGTTTGCGATCACTGGCGGCACCTCCTCTCGTCATGACGGTCGACTCCCCTGAGCGTCCGGAAGGTTGCATACCTTGAGCGTTTCCACTCGATTGAGTGAGCGGAAGCGGTCATGGTGTGACGACAGGGGGCCTGCAACCGGCACAACGAGCGGCGCGGCACTTGGGTTACGCACGAAAGATGATCGGACCAGTGCGTAATGAACCGATCACCGTGGGTCGGTCTAGCGGGCATCCTCCGGCAGGAGCCGGGCGAGTGTGCGGACGGCGCGGTACTGCAGAGTCTTGATCGCGCCCTCGTTCTTGCCCATCACCCGGGCCGTCTCGGCGACCGAGAGGCCTTGCAGGAAACGAAGGGTGACGCACTCCTGCTGTTGTGGATTGAGTCGGCGCACGGCCTGTAGCAGTGCGGCATTGGAGAGGGACTCCAGGACGGAGTCCTCGGGGCTTCGCTCGACCTCGTTGGCGTCGAGCATTTCGCCAGTGGTCACTTCCAGTCGGAAACGACTGGATTTGAAGTGGTCGGCGACCAGGTTTCGGGCGATTGTGACCAGCCAGGCGCCGAAGTCGCGGCCCTGCCAGGTGAAGGTGGAGATGCGGCGGAGCGCGCGCAGGAAGGTCTCGCTGGTGAGGTCCTCCGCTGTCGCCTTCCCTCCTACGCGGTAGTAGATGTACCGGTACACGGTGTCGCTGTACTGGTCGTACAGGCGGCCGAAGGCGTCTGCCTCACCGGCTTGTGCGCGCTCGACAAGATCCATCATGCGAGCGCTGTCGCTGTCGGCCGTCGGCCGTCGAACGGTTGACGTGGTCGTGGCGCCGCGGTTGCTGCGTCTTCCGACCGCCGCACTCCGTTCGGCCAGGGCATAGCAGGGGCCGACGGGTGCAGGGGCGGCAAAAGCGGGGACGGCGTACGCGGTGGGGACGAAGCCGCGCAAGCGGTCGATGACCGTTGCGCGCAGCGCAGCCAGGCCCGAGGCGTCAACCCCGACATGTGGGTACACGGGACTCCCAGAGGCAGAGCTTCCATCACGTGCAGTTCGAAAACCGTCACTCGTCGTAGCGGGTGAGGGGCTCCGTCATGCGTCTGAGGAGAATAACGCTTCGTACAGGCGGCGCTACACCCAGTTGCTCAAATCACCGGTTACGTCGCTTCCGTAACCTCTAAGTGACTGTTCAAGTAGCACATCGTGATCGGTTGTTGATCGAATTCCTTCGAGATCTGCCTGTAGGTGCGACGGGTTGTGGTCGGAGGATGGCAATCCGACTGGCCGGAGCGGTGGGTGGGGACGCGCGGGTCGGCGTACCGATTGGCCGTACGGCCCCGGGCGTGGCCCGCGGGAGGCCGGCTCGGCCGCTTGCCGGGGTGCCGTCGGGGCGGCGCGGGAGGCCCCGGTTCCGTACTCGCGGGAGGCCCCGGTCCGTACTGGAGGGGAGGCGCGGAGGAGGGGGCGTGTGCCGGGTGGGTCAGCGGCGGCGGCGGTGCAGTGCGACCGCCGCGACGGTGCCGCCGGCCAGGGCGCCCACGCCGGCCGCTGCCGGGATGCCGACCTTCGCCGCCTTGCGGCCGGTGCGGTAGTCGCGCAGGCGCCAGTCCAGGGCGCGGGCGTGCTTGCGGAGCTTGTTGTCCGGGTTGATCGCGTACGGGTGGCCGACCAGGGAGAGCATCGGGATGTCGTTGTGCGAATCGCTGTAGGCGGCGCAGCGCTCCAGGTCCAGGCCCTCGGCGGCCGCCAGGGCGCGTACCGCCTCGGCCTTCGCGGGGCCGTGCAGCGGCTCGCCGACCAGGCGGCCCGTATAGACGCCGTCGACCGATTCGGCGACCGTGCCCAGTGCTCCGGTCAGGCCGAGGCGGCGGGCGATGATCGTGGCGGTCTCCACGGGGGCGGCCGTGACGAGCCAGACCTTCTGCCCGGCGTCCAGGTGGGCCTGGGCGAGGGCGCGGGTGCCGGGCCAGATGCGGTCGGCCATGTACTCGTCGTAGATCTCCTCGCCGATGGACATCAGCTCGGAGACGCGGTGGCCCTTGACGATGGACAGGGCGCTGTCGCGGGCGTCCTGCATATGTTCCGGGTCTTCGACGCCGGCCAGCCGGAACCACGCCTGCTGCCAGGCGAAGCGGGTCAGCTCGCGGCGCTGGAAGAACTTCCGCTTGTACAGGCCGCGGCCGAAGTGGAAGATCGCGGCGCCCTGCATCACGGTGTTGTCGAGGTCGAAGAAGGCGGCGGCGCGGTCGTCCCCGGCCACCGGGAACGCGGGTTCCTCGGCCTCTGCAGAAAGAAGGGACTCGTCGGCGGCGAGTTCGGCGGAAAGTGACGACTTCCGCGCTGCCTCGGCTGCTGCCTCGCCTGCCAGGACGCTCCGTGCTGTCGCGGAGCGCCTACGGGGTGTGAGCCATCCAAGAGCGGCCATGTCGTGAGCATAGCCAGTCTGTTCGTCACTGCCCGACCTGCTGGGATGCGAAGGCGTGAACTCTCCGAGGCCGAATTGTTAAACGGGCGATTCCGGGTGTGCGGGAGCGGGCAAGTCCGGGAGCCCGCGGAGTGGGTGCGGACGGGCGCAGAATGTAGGCATGAGTGCACTGTTGCGGCGTACGAAGAAGAAGCCCGCCGACCGCGTGGTGACCCTGGTGGGCAAGCCGGGATGCCATCTCTGCGACGACGCGAGGCTCGTGGTGAGCGCGGTCTGCGAGGAGACCGGCGCGTCGTGGATGGAGAAGGACATCACGCAGGACGAGGCGCTGTACAGGGAGTACTGGGAGCAGATTCCGGTGGTCCTCGTCGATGACGAACAGCACACGTTCTGGCGGGTGGACCCGGGCAGGTTGCGCAAGGCGCTGGGTGCCTGACTGAAACCCGGTTAACATCATGGGCGTTTTGAGTGGTCTCGGGGGCGTAGACGTGAGGAGTGTGTACCGCCTTGCCCCCTTCGCGCCCGCAACGGGCTGATGCGGTCCATGGTTCCGGGATCGCGCCAGGAATGCGCGTGACCCCGGTCACTTTGACCGGACAAAACGGACACCATCTTTGTGCACGCGTTCACAAAGACATAGCCTGCATTCGACGGGGCGGTCTTGGGACATACGGCCGCCTGCAGCCCCGCTCATCCCGCAGGAGCACCGTGGCAACTGGCCGAACTCACCGACCGGCGACCCGTAGCCGAGGAATTCCCGAGGCCACCGTCGCCCGACTTCCGCTGTATCTCCGCGCATTGACGGGGCTCTCCGAGCGCTCGGTTCCCACGGTCTCGTCCGAGGAACTCGCCGCCGCGGCGGGGGTCAACTCCGCCAAGCTCCGCAAGGACTTCAGCTACCTGGGGTCCTACGGAACACGTGGTGTCGGGTACGACGTCGAGTATCTCGTCTACCAGATCTCCCGCGAGCTCGGGCTCACCCAGGACTGGCCGGTCGTCATCGTCGGCATCGGTAACCTCGGCGCCGCCCTCGCGAACTACGGCGGCTTCGCCTCCCGTGGTTTCCGCGTCGCGGCACTGATCGACGCCGACCCCGCCATGGCGGGTACGCCCGTCGCCGGGATCGCCGTCCAGCACAGCGATGAGCTGGAAAAGATCATCAGCGACAACGGTGTGTCGATCGGTGTCATCTCCACGCCGGCCGGTGCCGCGCAGCAGGTCTGCGACCGGCTCGTCGCCGCGGGTGTGACCTCCATCCTGAACTTCGCCCCGACGGTGCTCTCCGTGCCCGACGGGGTCGACGTGCGCAAGGTCGACCTCTCCATCGAGCTCCAGATCCTCGCCTTCCACGAGCAGCGCAAGGCCGGCGAGGAAGCCGCAGGGAACAACACCGAGCCGGCCGACGCACCGCCCCTGCGGGCCACGCCCGCCAGCCGGAAGGGACCCGACGGGGATATGCCCGCCGTGATGCCGGTATGAGCCTCCTCGTCGTAGGTCTGAGCCACCGCAGCGCCCCCGTCTCCGTACTGGAGCGGGCCTCGCTGGCCGCCGAGACCCAGGCCAAGCTGTTGCAGGACACCCTCGCCGCGGAGCCCGCGACCGAGGCGGCCGTGCTGGCCACCTGCAACCGCATCGAGCTGTACGCCGACGTGGACAAGTTCCACGCGGGCGTCGCCGAGCTGTCCACGCTGCTCGCGCAGCACAGCGGGGTCGGTCTCGACGAGCTCACTCCCTATCTCTATGTGCACTACGAGGACCGGGCCGTCCACCACCTCTTCTCGGTGGCCTGCGGTCTCGACTCGATGGTCGTCGGCGAGGGCCAGATCCTCGGCCAGATCAAGGACGCGCTCGCGCTGGGGCAGGAGCTCCACACCGCGGGACGCCTGCTCAACGACCTCTTCCAGCAGGCCCTGCGGGTCGGCAAGCGCGCGCACAGCGAGACCGGGATCGACCGGGCCGGGCAGTCGCTCGTCACCTTCGGTCTCGAGCAGCTCGCCGACGGTGGCGACGTCACCGGCTGGGCGGGCGGCAAGCGCGCCCTGGTGATCGGCGCCGGCTCGATGTCCTCGCTCGCCGCCGCCACCCTGGCCCGTACCGGTGTCGCCGAGATCGTCGTCGCCAACCGGACCAGGGCCCGCGCCGACCGGCTCGTCGAGATCCTCGGGCAGAGCGGCACCGCGGCCCGTGCCGTGGAGATGGCCGCCGTCTCCGGCGAACTGACACGTGCCGATGTCGTCGTCTCCTGCACCGGTGCGACCGGTCTCGTCCTGACCGCCGAGGCCGTCGCCGACGCGCTCGGAGTGACGTTCGACGCCGCCGCCGAGGCGCCCGCCGCGCCCCTCGCCGCCACCGCGGAGCTGGACCAGCACGCCGCCTGGGTGGAGAACGGTTCCGCCGCGCAGGAACGGACCGTCCGCCGGGCCACCGTGCCCGCCCAGAACTCCGGCCCCGTCCGGCTCGCCCTGCTCGACCTCGCCATGCCGCGCGACATCGACGGCGCGGCCCAGCGCGTCGACGGTGTGCGCCTCGTCGACATCGAGTCGCTCGCCGAGGCGTCCGCGGACGCTCCGATGGCCGCCGATGTGGACCAGGTGCGCACCATCGTCGCCGACGAGGTCGCCGCCTTCGGCGCCGCTCAGCGCGCCGCCCACATCACCCCGACCGTCGTCGCCCTGCGCGCCATGGCCGCCGATGTGGTGGTCGGCGAGATCGCGCGGCTCGACGGACGACTCCCCGACCTGGACGAGAAGCAGCGCGCCGAGATCACACAGACCGTGCGCCGCGTCGTCGACAAGCTCCTGCACGCGCCCACCGTGCGGGTCAAGCAGCTCGCCAGTGAGCCCGGCGGCGCCGGGTACGCCGATGCGCTGCGGGAACTCTTCGACCTTGACCCGCAGACGGTCGCCGCCGTCTCCCGGGCAGACCTGAACGACCCGAATAGAGGGCGGTCATGACCGACAACTCATCCCTGGGCGCGCCGGCCCCGGCGCCGCTCCGGCTGGGAACCCGCCGCAGCAAGCTCGCCATGGCGCAGTCCGGCCTGGTCGCAGACGCGGTCAGGGAGGTGACCGGGCGTGCCGTCGAGCTCGTCGAGATCACCACGTACGGAGACACCTCCAAGGAGCACCTCGCGCAGATCGGCGGGACCGGCGTATTCGTCGCCGCGCTGCGCGAAGCGCTCCTGCGCGGCGAGGTGGACTTCGCCGTCCACTCGCTCAAGGACCTGCCGACGGCCCAGCCCGAAGGCCTCGTCCTGGCCGCTGTGCCGGAGCGCGAGGACCCGCGTGACGTGCTGGTGGCGCGGGACGGGCTGACCTTCGAGCAGCTGCCGTCCGGTGCCCGCATCGGCACCGGTTCGCCGCGCCGCATGGCGCAGCTCAACGCGTACGCCCGGTCCCACGGCCTCGACATCGAGACCGTGCCGATCCGGGGCAACGTCGATACGCGTATCGGATTTGTACGAAGCGGGGAGCTCGACGCGGTGGTACTCGCCGCCGCAGGGCTCAGCCGCCTCGGCCGGAGCGGTGAGGTGACCGACTTCCTGCCGGTCGACACCGTTCTGCCCGCTCCCGGTCAGGGAGCACTGGCGATCGAATGTGCTGCAACCAGCACAGACCTCGCCGCCGCGCTCGCCGAGCTCGACGACCCGTACACCCGGGCCGCCGTGACCGCCGAGCGTGCCCTGCTCGCCGCCCTGGAGGCCGGCTGCTCCGCACCTGTGGGTGCGTTGGCCGACCTCCTGGTCGACGGGCAGTCCGTCAACGAGCTGCGCCTGCGCGGGGTCGTCGGTACTACCGACGGTTCCTCGCTGGTACAGCTGTCCACCACCGGTCCCGTCCCCACGTCGCACGACGACGCGGCGGCCCTCGGTCGCGAGCTCGCGGTCGAGATGCTTGCCAAGGGTGCGGCCGGTCTTATGGGGGAGCGAGCACTTTGAGCCCCACCGGCCCCGCCGCATCCGATTTTCCTGTCCTGCCCGCAGGGCACGTCACCTTCCTCGGCGCCGGTCCCGGCGACCCGGGACTGCTGACTCTGCGCGCCGTCGAGGCGCTCGCGAGCGCGGACGTTCTTGTCGCGGAACCGCATGTTCTCGACGTCGTCCGCTGCCATGCGCGGGCAGGCGTAAGCACGCCTGAGCTGACGGTTGTTGACGTCTCGTCAACAACCGTCGGAGTACCCGTTCTCAGGGATGCGGCCAATCTTGTCATGGAGGCCGCGAAGGGCGGAAGGCGGGTCGTCCGAGCCATTTCGGGTGACCCCGGCCTCGACGGCAACGCGGGCGCGGAGATGCTCGCCTGCGCCGCCGCGGGCGTGCCCTTCGAGGTCGTGCCCGGCGTCGCCAACGTCGTGGGCGTGCCCGCGTACGCCGGTGTGCCGCTGCGCGACGCGCAGGGCGCCGACGTCCGTTTCGTCGACGCGCGTACCGCTTCGGACCGCTGCTGGGCCGAGGTCGGCGCGAGCGATGCCACGGCCGTCGTGTCCACGACGCTCGACTCGGTGGCCGCGGCCGCCGGTGAGCTGGTCTCGGCGGGCCGTAAGCCCGACACCCCGCTGACCGTCACGATCGCCGGTACGACGACCCGCCAGCGCACCTGGACGGCGACGCTCGGGACGATCGCCCAGCTGTTCAAGCAGACGAAGGTGCTCCCGTCGCCGGACGGGCACCAACCCGTCATAGCCGTGGTCGGTGAGCGCAGCTCCGCCGCCCAGCGCGAACAGCTCGCGTGGTTCGAGTCCAAGCCGATGTTCGGCTGGAAGGTGCTCGTGCCGCGTACGAAGGAGCAGGCGGCTTCGCTCTCCGACCAGCTGCGTTCCTACGGCGCCGTGCCGCACGAGGTCCCGACGATCGCCGTCGAGCCGCCGCGTACGCCCCAGCAGATGGAGCGCGCGGTCAAGGGCCTGGTCACGGGACGCTACGAGTGGATCGCCTTCACTTCGGTCAACGCGGTGAAGGCCGTCCGGGAGAAGTTCGAGGAGTACGGGCTCGACGCCCGTGCCTTCGCCGGGATCAAGGTCGCGGCCGTCGGTGAGCAGACGGCCGCCGCGCTGATCGACTTCGGTGTGAAGCCGGACCTGGTGCCGTCCGGCGAGCAGTCCGCCGCCGGACTGCTGGAGGACTGGCCGCCGTACGACCCGGTCTTCGACCCGATCGACCGTGTCTTCCTGCCGCGCGCCGACATCGCCACCGAGACCCTGGTGGCCGGGCTCATCGAGCTGGGCTGGGAGGTCGACGACGTCACCGCGTACCGCACGGTCCGCGCCTCGCCGCCGCCCGCCGACACGCGTGAGGCCATCAAGGGCGGCGGTTTCGACGCGGTGCTCTTCACCTCGTCCTCGACCGTGCGCAACCTCGTCGGTATCGCGGGCAAGCCGCACAACGTGACGGTGATCGCGTGTATCGGCCCGGCCACGGCGAAGACCGCCGAGGAGCACGGCCTGCGGGTGGACGTGCTGTCCCCCGAGCCGTCGGTGCACAAGCTGGCCGAGGCGCTGGCGGCGTTCGGCGCGCAGCGCCGGGACGCGGCCAAGGAGGCCGGTGACCCGGTGACCCGGCCGAGCGAGCGGCGTCCGGGCGCGCGGAGGCGTCGTACGACGACCTGACCGGTCGGGTTGTAGTTGTTACGCGTGGGGCCCGGTTCGCTTAGGTGGCCGGGCCTCATGCTGTTTGCGGGTTCGTCCGGTTTTTCCGGCACGGGTGTCGGTAAGACGCTGATGTGTACGGGTCTATCGTCGAAGGATGACTGTGTACGGAAACTTCCCCGGCTCCCGCCCCCGGCGGCTGCGGACGACGCCCGTGATGCGACGCATGGTCGCCGAGACCCGGCTCCACCCGGCGAATCTGATCCTCCCCGCGTTCGTACGCGAGGGCATCGACGTGCCGGTCGCCATCTCCTCCATGCCCGGCGTGCAGCAGCACACCCTGGACACCCTGCGGAAGGCCGCCGTCGACGCGGTGTCGGCCGGGGTCTCGGGAATCATGCTCTTCGGCGTCCCGCTGGACGAGAAGAAGGACGCGACGGGCACGGCGGGCACCGACCCGGACGGCATCCTCCAGGTCGGTCTGCGTGCGGTACGGGAAGAGGTCGGTGACGAGCTCGTCGTCATGTCCGACCTCTGTCTGGACGAGTACACCGATCACGGCCACTGCGGTGTGCTGACCGAGGACGGCCGGGTCGACAACGACGCGACGCTGGAGCGGTACGCGGAGATGGCCCAGGTCCAGGCCGACGCGGGCGCCCATGTGGTGGGCCCCAGCGGCATGATGGACGGCCAGGTCGGTGTCATCCGTGACGCGCTGGACCAGACCGGGTACGAGGACGTGTCGATCCTCGCCTACACCGCGAAGTACTCGTCCGCCTTCTACGGGCCGTTCCGTGAGGCGGTCGGTTCCTCGCTGAAGGGCGACCGCAAGACGTACCAGCAGGACCCGGCGAACACCCGCGAGTCCCTGCGCGAGCTGGCGCTCGACCTCGAAGAGGGCGCCGACATGGTCATGGTGAAGCCGGCCGGGCCGTACCTCGACATCCTGGCGAAGGTCGCGGAATCGGTGGACGTGCCGGTCGCCGCGTACCAGATCAGTGGTGAGTACTCGATGATCGAGGCCGCGGCCGAGCGGGGCTGGATCGACCGGGACGCTGCGATTCTGGAGAGCCTTACGGGGATCCGGCGTGCGGGTGCGCAGATGATCCTGACGTACTGGGCGACGGAGGTCGCGCAGCGGTTGGGGCGGCGCTAGAGCCTGTCCGGGCGATCATGGCCTCCCGACGCGCAGCCACCGGGCCGACCTCTATGGGCCGGCCCGGTCTGACGACTCAGGAGTGACAGAGCAGATCGAGGACGACGGCCTCGGCGTCGAGGCTGTCGAGATAGCGGTTGGCTTGCTCCCAGTGGCCGTCCGTGTCCGCGTCCATCCACGAGCCATCAAGGGTGACCAGGGCGAAGCCGGGCACGGCGCACCGGACCGACCCCAGCCGGGATTCCTCGTGCTCCTGCGCGAAGTATGCGATCGGGTCGTTGAGCAGGAACGACGTGTCGAAGTGCGGGTCTCCCGCGACGGCCCGCTGGGCAACGTCCTGCACCAGCGGCTGGGCGAGATGCTCCTTCCTGGCGTCTGCCCGGGAGTACCTTTCAGGATCGGCCTCGTGGCGGGCGAGGAAGTCGGTGAGCGGGTGGGCCGGCGGGTGTATCGCGGTCAACTCGGTCCAAGCGGCGAGCAGTGCGTCATGCGTGCGGGCCGCTCGTGTCCGCATAGCGTCGAAGTCGAGCAGACCCCGAGGCCCGCCGTAGCATTCCAGCGGCCCGAGGGCATCGAGCTTGGCCTTCCTGCGCGGCACGGTTGAGGCCGTAACGAGCCTGCGGTCGCCGTCGTGCTGAGGCAACACGAGGTAGGCGTTGCCCGCGCTGGAGTGGATGGCCCACCAGTCCCAGTGGCCGACCGGATTCGATTCCTCGGTGAGGTTGGCGTCGTAGGGCGCCATGGTGGCAGCTATCGCCTGTGGAACCTTCCGAGGCGCGGTCGGCGGCAGGCACACAGTGGCGAAGAACTTGGTCATACCCGGGAGCGTAAGCCGTGGGGTTTGTCCGCCCGTCGGCGAGTTGATCAGGGCGATGAACGAGCGTGCCTCGGGCGCTATGGGTGTGCGTGAACGACGGCGAACACCGTGCGCGCCTTGGTGCCGTCGGGCAGTGGTGCGTCTGCGGTGACGTGGCCCAGTGGGCGGGTGCTGCGGGTCGAGGTCCACGACAGCGGCGACGGTGAGCCCGGGGTGCGTGAGCCCGATGGGGAGTCGGGGCGGGGGCTGGTGATCGTTGACGCGCTGGCGGACCGGTGGGGTGTGGGGGAGCGGATGCCCGGGAAGTTCGTGTGGTGCGAGTTCGGCTGAGTCCGTTCGACGCCGGGGGCCGACCAGCCGGCCACTGCCTCGAACAGGGCCGTCCGGACGGTGGCGTCGGGGTGATCCCCGAGGTGGGCCAGTTGGGCCGGGAAGCAGAACAGGCCCTTGTCGCCGTCGCGTCCGTGGCGATGGAGTTTTTCGAGGGTGCGGTCGACGGCCGCGAGGGGACGTTCGACTTTGTGCACTCGGCCGCGACGAGCGGCGACGACCGCGCCAACGAGTTCGACTTCGGCGCCGGTCCCGCAGGCGGGGCTCAGTAGGTGAGCGCATCGTCCATGCTCGTCTGCCAGTAAGTGACGCTCAGGCTGCTGTCCACGAACACGCTCTTGGCGAGCGGCACCGTGATCGCTGAGCCGGTGCCGTCGGAGTTGCCGTCTCGGTTCTGGAAGCCGACGCTCAGGTCCTTGGTGGAGTATCCGTTCGTGCCGCTGCCGTCGGCAGCCGAGGTCATGACGCCGGTGTAGACGGACTCGCCCGGGTTGATGGTCGCCACCGCCTGCGGCTTGCTGTCGTCGAACGTCTTCGGAACGGACTGGGCGTCGCCGAACCGCAGGTAGGGGTGGTAGTAGGCGTTGCATGCCTTCGAGCCGGTGTTGGTCATCGTGAGCAGCATGTGGTTGACCGGCCGCTGTACCTCGGTCATCGTCAGCTTGGTGTTCGCTCCGGTGCATGCCAGTACGGCCGCATCGTCGTCGACGTCCTGCGGCTTGGCCGTGGACGTGCCGCCGCCGGAGTCGGAACCGGAGTCCGAACCCGAACCGGTGCTCGGAACAGCGGAGTTCTTGCCCTGGTCGGTGGCCGGAGTCGCCGTGCTCTTGTCGCCGGAGGCGCCGGAGCTCTCCGCCGGGGTCTGGGAGGACGGGCCGGCCGGAGCGGAGGCGCTGCTGCCGGACGCCGCTTCGTCGTCGCCCTGGCAGGCCGTCAGCGACAGGGATGCGATCAGTGCGACGGCCCCGAGGGCAGAGGTGCGGGCGGCGCGGCGGAGGTGAAGGTTACGCATGAGGTGTCTTTTCCGTTCGGAAGGTGTCGTGGAGTGTGGGGCGCCGCTTTGGCGCACCGGGAGCTGACGGGTGTACTGGACAATGACGTGTGGTCAGAGGTGCCACAGGAGTGCGATGACGGTCGCGACAGAGGC
The DNA here is from genome assembly GCF_042670885.1 of Streptomyces sp. NPDC057136. Taxonomy (NCBI): domain Bacteria; kingdom Bacillati; phylum Actinomycetota; class Actinomycetes; order Kitasatosporales; family Streptomycetaceae; genus Streptomyces; species Streptomyces sp. NPDC057136. The sequence goes on along the minus strand of NZ_JBHUUV010000014.1, from coordinate 146,670 downwards.
GATCAGAACTCCTGCGGCTACTGCATCGGTCAGGCTGAGTTGAGGACGAGTACGCACGGCGGCTCCCGGGGACGGGCAAGTGGTGGATGCACGAGTCGCGCTGCTTGCCCTTGCAGGGGTGCTGCTGCGGTGTGTTCCAACATCGTGTCCGGCCCTCGAAGCCGGTGGCAACGGTTGCCGGTCGGTACGGGACGCTGGAACGGAAATATGGCCTCTGACCTGCGGTGACATCACCTGCCTGGAACGTCGTTCCGGGAGGGTAGGAGAGGGGAACGATCAGGGTGGGCACGGAGATCCAGGACTTCGCGGCATTGCTCAGGGGGCTGAAACAGCGCTCCGGGCTGAGTTACGGAGCGCTCGCCCAGAAGCTGCACATGAGCACCTCCACGATTCACCGGTACTGCAACGGTGACGCGGTCCCGCACGACTATGCGCCGGTCGAACGCTTCGCGCGCGTGTGCCGTGCGCAGTCGGACGAACTGGTGGCGTTGCACCGGCAGTGGATTCTGGCCGACGAGGCGAAGCGGCGAGGCGCTCGGAAGGCGGAGGCCGGCGGGGCGGTCGAACCTGCGGCGGTGACGTCGGAGCTCGCGGCCTCACCGCCGCCGGAGCCGGTGGGCCGGCCGGAACCGGAATCAGAACCGGCTCCGACACCGGCGCCGGAGTCGGCGGCTGACGATGTGACCCCGGATGCGCGGCCCTCCGCTGCCGCGCCCGCCCCGCGACGGCCGTCCGGCAAGCGGCTGCGTGTCCTGCTCGCGGCCGTCGCGGTGGTGGCGCTCACCGTGCCCGCCGCGCTGGCGATCAGCAACTACACGGGCGACCGCACGCACGATGAGGGCATGGACTCGCCCCGCAGGAACTCACCGGCCACGCCGAGCCGGAGCGGCAGCGTTTCTCCGTCACCGAGTCCTTCGAAACCCTCGCCGTCCAAGACCAGCGGCTCCGCGACACCCTCCGCCACGGCTAAGAGGTCCGCCGCTCCCAAGGGGGAGGACGGGAAGGCGGAGAAGGGGACCGGCTCCCAGGGCGTGCCGGTGACCGCCACACTCAGTTCGTACAACTGGGATTGGCCCTGCGGGCAGTACTTCCTGCTCGACCGGGAACCCCAGGGCATGCCGCCGGCGCCCGAGGTCCAGGACAGGGCCAGGCGCGCCTGGGCGGCGCAACTGGGTGGGGTGGACGGGGGAGACATGCTGCTCGAACTCACCTTGCAGGGAGCTTCGCAGGAGGCGGTCGTTCTGAACGCGCTTCATGTCCGGGTGGTATCGCAGGCGGCGGCCACCGACTGGCCCGCGTACTCGATGGGGGAGGGCTGCGGGGGCGGCATCGTGCCGCAGACGTTCGATATCGACCTGGACGACAGTCAGCCCGCCTCGCGGCCGGTCGCCGGTGAGGACGCCGGCAGGGTCGTTCCGGCGAAGGACTTTCCCTACCGGGTGAGCTCCACCGACGTGGAGGTGTTCCACGTCAACGCGCACACGGAGGGCCACGACGTGACCTGGTACCTGGAGCTGGAATGGTCCAGCGGGGGCCGGAGCGGGACCGTGCGCATCGACGACAACGGCAAGCCGTTTCATACGAGCAGCATGAGGGACCGGCCCGTGTACGAGTACCGGTCCGATACGGCCGAGTGGGAGGACATCTCGGATTCGCTGGAGGGGCAGGGCAACTGACGGCGGCCGGGTTGTCGCTGGGTGCGCCCCAGCGACATCCCGGCCCACGTGATCAGAGGCGCTCGGGCGTCCGGATGCCGAGGAGCTTCATGCACGTACGTGAGGCACTTGGCGCCTGCGATCGCCGCATGAGCTGTTGTGCTCGGTCGCAGCTCATGCGGCGGGGTGCTGAACGAGGGCGAACACCGTGCGGGCCTTGGTGCCGTCGGGCAGTGGTGCGTCTGCGGTGACGTGGCCCAGAGGCCGGCCGGTGGAGGCCGCCTGGCCGGGCTGGAGGACGCGGTTGATGTGGATGGTCAGCCGACGTGCGTCCGCCGCTGTCTCCACGAGGATGTCCGTGCCGTCCGGGTCGTCGGTCGTGGACGTGAGCGCGGCCGTGGTGGGGGGCTCTGCGAACCAGCCGGTGACGGACGGGTCGGGGGCGTCGCTCGTGCTCTGCATCTGGGGAACGGTCTCGCCGACGATCAGCGCGAAGAGCTGGGCGACGAGGACCGGGTCGTGCGTCCCGTCGTACACCCATCGGCGACCCAGCACGCCGTGCTCGGTCGTGCCGATGAGGGCCTTGTCGACGCCCGTGATCGGTGCGCCGCGATAGCTGAACGGCACCTGGTACGTGACCGGTTGGTCCCCCGAGGTGTCGGTGACCACCATGAACTCGATCCCCACCTCGCCCTCCGGGTCGTCCAGCCGGAATCCGCCGGTCCTGGCCAGCTCGGGCTGCTGTCCCTTGCCTCGGTACCAGGGCTGCGCGGGCAGCCAGGAGGAGAGGAGTTCCAGCTTGGTGGGCGTCAGTGTGGTGCGGTGGATGACGGCCATCAGACGAGTCGCCGGTCGGCGGCGAATCCGGCGAAGGCCGACCAGGTGGTGGGCGCGACGGTGAGGGTGGGGCCGTCGGGGTTCTTGGAGTCCCGGACGTGGATGGCGGTGGGGTGGGCGGCGATCTCGACGCAGGCCCCGCCTTCGCTGCCGCTGTAACTCGACTTGTGCCAGTCGTAGGCGACTTCGAGGCAGGCGCCGCCCTCGTCGCCGCTGTAGCTGGACTTGAACCACTCACGTGCGGTGTTCATTGCTCTCCCAGCAGCTGGTCCAACAGGCCAACGGTGTCCTCGGGGTTGAGGGCCTGAGCTCGCAGCATCGCATATTTCTGGGAGAGGATGCTGACCTCATCGCGGTCGGAGACGAGCAGGCTGCCGCGTTGAGTCTCGGAGTACGCGACGTGCTGATAGTCCGGTGTTTCCAGGAGGATGAAAGGGCCGTTGAGTCCCGCATGGGTTCGGCGGTGCAGAGGGAGGACCTGAAGGCAGATGCCCGGGAGTGCGGCGCACGTGCGCAGGTGGCGCAGTTGCTCCGCGTGCTGTTCGTCGTCGACGAGCTGAAGTCTCACGACCGGCTCCCAGATCACGAAGCTGATGGTCGGGGGCTCGCTGCGTCGCAGGATTTCTTGTCGCTCCAGGCGTCCTGTGGTCTGGTCCTCGATCTTTTCCTCGCTGAAGACCGGGACCCGGTTACGGAACACCGCACGCGCGTACGCCTCCGTCTGGAGAAGGCCGGGGACGACCTGGTTGTCGTACCAGGACAGCGCCAGCGCCTCCCGCTCCAGGTCCATGTACTGCTCCGCCCACGCCGGGATCAGGTCGACCTCCGGCATGTTCTCCACCGCCGTCTCCAGCGCCCCCTTCGTCTCCAGCAGCCGGTCCAACTGGCGTGCCAGGTCCGGCAGTAGTGCCCGTCTGCCCTGCTCGATCGAGGCGATCGTCTCCACCTGGAGGCCGACCCGGTCCGCGAGCTGGGCCTGGGTCAGGCCGGCCGCGATGCGGAACACGCTGACCAGTTTGCCCACGAGCTTCATCGCCGACGTGTTCTTGCGCTGCCGTTTCCTGGGGTGCATACGGTCCCCACTCCCCACCCTCGTCCGTACTTCACGCACGAGCGACCCGTACAAGAAATCTGTACGGGTGCACGTACTGCTCCACGTTAGTCACGGAGTGTGACTCTCGTCCCATGAACGAGACGATGCAACTCTCGCTGCTGCGTGAGCGGTTCTACCGGCGGGAGCGCCGATCGGTCCCGGCAGCACGGGAGTTCGTACGAGCGGCGGCCGTCGACTGGGGGTTCGGGGCGGCGCGGCTGGATGACGTACTGCTGTGTGTGAGCGAGCTGGCGACCAATGCGCTTGTGCACGGGGTGCCGCCGGGGCGTGGCTATCAAGTGCGGTTGCTGTTGCGGGAGGAGGGCCGGGCGCTGCGGATCGAGGTCCATGACAGCGGTGACGGTGAGCCCGAGGGTGCGGAAGCCGGACGGGGAGTCCGGGCGGGGGCTCCTGCTCGTGGCTGCGCTCGCCGACCGTTGGGGGGTGGGCGAGCGCGAGCCGGGCAAGGTCGTGTGGTGCGAGTTCGGGCAGGTCCCGACGGGGTTACGGGGCGGTGGGCACCGCCTCGCGGGCCGGGGTCCGGTCCTGGGCGGCGACCGGCTGTACGGCGAGTCGGCGGAGGCGTGCCGTGCAGACGATGCCGACTGCCGAGATGACCATCAGCATGACCGCCGGGGGCCAGTAGTGGCCGCCCGCCGCTGCCGCGAGGGAGACCGCGGCGAGGGGTGCGAGGCCGCCGAAGATCATGTTGCAGATCTGGTAGGAGAGGGAGATGCCGGTGTAGCGGACGTGCGGGGCGAAGCCCTCTACGAGGATCGACGCGATGGGCCCGTACAGCGCCGACATCACCAGGCGCATGGCCAGCATCATCAGCCAGATGAGGACGACGCTGCCGGTGCCCAGCACCATGAACTGCGGGATCGAGAGGACGACGACGCCCACCAGACCGGCGATCACGACCTTGTGAGGTCCCACCTTGTCCGCGAGCCAGGACAGCCACGGTGTGACGAGGAGTTCCAGGAACGCCGCCAGGGTCAGGCCGTTGAGCAGCATCGACTCCGACAGGTGGAGGTCTCCGGTGCCGTACGAGAGCAGGAAGCTCGTTACGACGTAGTAGCCGCCGGTCGCGGTGGCCAGGGCGAAGACTCCGATGAGGACCGTGCGCCAGGCCTTCTGGAAGACCTCCACGACAGGCAGCTTGGTCTCGCCCTTCGCCTGCTGTTCCTTGTGCACCTCCTCCATGACCGGGGACTCCTCCAGCTTGACCCGGACGACGAGACCGGTGATCACCAGCACGGCGGAGGCGAGGAAGGGCACGCGCCAGCCCCAGGCGTTGAACGCCTCGTCGCCGAAGAGGCTCATCAGGCTGAAGGCGCCGGTGGAGAGCAGGGCGCCGACGGACGAGCCGAGCTGGGCGAACGATCCGAAGAAGGCGGCCTTGCCGGGCGGGGCGTTCTCCACGGCGATCAGTACCGCGCCGCCCCACTCCCCGCCGATCGCGATGCCCTGGACCAGGCGCAGCACGATCAGCAGGATCGGGGCGAGGGCGCCGACCTGGGCGTACGTGGGAAGAAGGCCGATGGCGAAGGAGGCGACGCCCATCATCACCAGGGTGATGACCAGGGTCTTCTTGCGGCCGACGCGGTCACCCATGTGACCGAAGATGATGCCGCCGAGCGGGCGCAGCAGGAAGCCGATGGCGAAGGTGGCGAAGGCGGACAGGGTCCGTAGGTACGGCGACATGCCCGGCGGGAAGAACACGTCGTTGAAGACGATCGCCGCGGCTGTGGCGAACGCGTAGAAGTCGTACCACTCGATGGAAGTGCCGGCCAGGGCCGCGAAGGCGGATCTGTACGGGCTCTTCCTGGTGGTGGCCTGCTTGGTGGCCTGCTTGGACATGGGGCCTCCGGGGACGGGAGGGGCGGCGGGGGAGGTGGGGTGAGCGGTGGGGTGAGCGGTCAGCGGCCGGGGGCGGACCAGGCGCGGGTGCCGCCGATCCAGGTTTCGCGTACGCCGATGGAGGCGAGTTCGGCAGGGTCGGCGGTCAGCGGGTCGCTGTCCAGGACGGCGAAGTCGGCGAGCATGCCGGGGGCGAGTGCGCCCACGGCGTGTTCGCGGTGCAGGGCGCGGGCGGCCGATTCGGTGTGCGCGCGCAGGCCGTCCGCGACGGGCATCCGCAGCGAGGCGTCGCCAAGGAGGGTGCCGAGGACGGTACGCCGGGTCGCGGCGGCCGAGACGGCTTCCAGCGGGGCGGGCGGGGCGACGGGGGCGTCCGAGCTGAAGACGACGGGGACACCGGCGGCCAGGCAGGTGCCTGCCGGGTTGTAGCGGTGGCCGAGGTCGCCGACCGCTGTGAGGGTGCCGTCTCCCGTACGCAGGTGGTGCTGGGGCTGCATCACCGGGATGACGCCGAGCCGGCCCATGCGCGCGATCTGTTCGTCGGTGGGCAGGCCCGAGTGCTCGATCCGGTGGCGCATGTCGGGGCGCTCGCGGTCGGTCTGGGCCTTCTCGATGGCGTCGAGGACCATGCCGATGGCGTACGGGGACTGGGCGTGGGTCGCGGTCTGCAGCCCGGCGCGGTGGGCGCGGCCGACGATCTCGGCGTACTCCTCGGCCGAGTGGTACAGCTGCCCGTGGTGGCAGCAGTCGGCGGCGTACCCCTCGGGGAAGTACGCGGTCCAGCCGCCGAGTGTGCCGTCGGCGTAGAACTTGACGCCCTGGACGCGGAACAGGTCGTCGCCGAAGCCGTTCACGACGCCCAGGTCGAGTGCGGTGTCCAGGAGCGCGGAGGTGAGGTAGGCGGAGACGCGCATGCGCAGGGTGCCGTCGGCGCGGGCGCGCAGGTACGTCTCCATCTCGCGGCGGGAGGCCTGGGCGTCGCCGACGGTGGTGACTCCGGCGGCGAGGAAGACCTCCTGGGCGCGCTGGAGGTGGTCGGCCATGATGGCGTCGGGCTCGGAGAGGTGGAAGTTCGGGCCGTGGTTGCCGATCTTCACTCCGCCGGGGCCGGTGAGCAGGTCGCAGGCGGCGTCCCAGAGCTGGCCGTCGGGTTCACCGGAGGGGGAGCGGCCGATGCTGCCGCCCTCGGGGTCGGGGGTGCCCGCGGTGACACCGCAGGTGCGCAGGGTGTGGGAGTTGACGACGCCGCCGTGGCCGGAGGCGTTCATCACGTAGACCTCGCGGTCGGTGGCGACGCGGTCGAGATCGTGGCAGGTGGGGTGGCGGCGCTCGGCGAGGCGGCGGTGCTCGTAGCCGAAGCCGCGCACCGGGACCCCGGCGGGCAGTTCGCGGGCCGCGTCGGCGAGGACGGCGACGAGCGTCTCGATGTCCGGGACCTGTTCGGGGCGGCAGTCGACCCAGGCGAGCGCCTGCCCGTACATCACGGGGTGGCAGTGGGCGTCGACGAATCCGGGGTGGACGAGTCCGCCGTCGAGTTCGAGTACCTCGTCGGCCCGGCCACCGAGTGCGGCGCGGGCGTCTTCGATCGTACCGACGTGGACGACGCGGCCGGCGCGGACGGCCAGGGCCTCGGCGCGTTCGGTGGTGCCGGGGGCGGCGACGGCTGCGCCGGTCACCAGGAGTGTGCGGTCGGCGTCGTCGAGCGGGTGGTGCATGAGGGGGCCTGCTTTCGACCTGGGGACGTCCATGAAAGGGCCGTACGCGGAGCGGATCGCGACGGTTGATTCGTTCGCATGGACGATATGCAGCGGACGATGCCTTGCCTAGACCTCCAGTGCACAAATTTTTCGGAATGTGATGTCGGATTTGGCTTACGTATCGTCTGTCATGGCCTCAAGGGGTTCCGTGAGGTCGTAGCGTTCCTTGATCAGCTCCAGATGGACCCAGCTCTCCACGGCGCGTACCCCCGCGCAGGCCCGCATCTCCTCCAGCGTGGTGCGCACCGCCGGGAGGGACTCCGCGCTGATCGTCCCGACGAGCTCCGCGCGCCCCATGCAGGCGGAGAGGAACGCGACCCGGTCCCATGCGGCGATGTGCCGCGCGACGGCGTCCCGCTCGCCGTCCAGGCGTACGGCGAATCCGCACAGGAAGCCGAGCCCCAGCAGCTCGGGGCGCACCAGCGCGAGCACCTTGGCGACGCCGCCGTCCAGGAGGCGCAGCGTGCGCGCGCGGGCGGCGCCGGGCGAGAGGCCCACGCGTTCGGCGAGCTCGGCGAAGGGCAGCCGGCCGTCGCGCTCCAGCTCGTCCAGTATCAGCCGGTCCGTCTCGTCCAGTTCCGGTACCTCCGGCTTGTCCGCCGGCAGGTACGGGTCCTTGAGGTGCTCCAGGGAGATCAGCGGGTCCACCACGTCGACACCCGGCAGCGAGCGGATCGACTCGATGGCCCGGTCCAGCTCGGCCAGTCCCTTGGTGCGCAGCTCGGTCATGATTGCGTGGCCGCCCGCGGTGAGAGTGACGAACGGCGCCTGCGGCATGGCGGCGATCGTGCGGGCCACCGGCTCGGCCGGGCCGCGTACGCCGACCGACAGGTGGGCCGAGGCCGTCAGGCCCCGTACCGCGGGATGCACGACGGCCACCACGCGTACGCCGCCGCCCGCGAGCAGCCGCTGAACGCGGGCACGGGTGGCGGGGCGGGAGAGTCCGACGCGCTGCGCCAGCGTCTCGTACGTCAGGCGGCCGTCCGTCTGCAGTTCGCGGACGACGGCCAGATCGGTGTGGTCCAGATCCACCTGGGCGCTTCCCCTCGGATCGGTTCGGGTGCCCGGGGGCGGGTGCGCCCGGGGTGGGGCCCATTCTCGACCACCGGGATGTGGGGGTCGGACCCGGATGACGTGCGCCGCTGGCGATCGCATCACCATCGCTGGACAAGTTTGCCGGATGAAACGTAGGTTCTGGGCGATCGTTGCGGACGAATCATCATTGCGTTGCGCTTTGAGGAGCTTGAGAATCCTGAGGAGGATGGGATGAGCCGGCCCCTGGTGGTGTTCACGGACCCCGAGGAACTCGACATCGGTCCCGGTGTGCGGCTGCTGGCCGACGCGGGATTCGACACGCGGGTCGTCGGCAGCCGTGACCCGGAGGCGATCGCGGACGCCGCGCGCGACGCCGTCGCGCTGATCGTCGGCTACGCGCAGGTGGACGCCGCGCTGCTCGACCGGCTCCCCGGGCTGCGGATGCTGGCCACGATGTCCGCCGGGTTCGACATGATCGACACGGTGGAGGCGCGTCGGCGTGGGCTGTGGGTGAGCAACCTTCCGCACGCCGCGACCGAGGACGTCGCCGTGCACGCGCTCGCCAGTGCGCTCAGCCTCGTGCGTGCGCTGCCCCAGGCCGACGCCACCGTCCGTAGTGGTGGATGGAGCACCGAGTTCGCCGAAGTCCCGCGCAGAGCCAGTGAACTGACGCTCGGACTGCTGGGCTTCGGGCGTATCGCGCGGGCCCTGGCCCGGATCGCGGCCCCCGTATTCGGGCGCGTGGCCGCGTACGACCCGCACGCCGACGAGGCGGGGTGGCCGCCCGGGGTCGAGCGGCTCGGCCTTGACGAACTGGTCGCCGCCTCCGACGTACTCTCGCTGCACACCCCGCTGACCGAGCGGACGCGCGGCATGGTCGACGCGGAGCTGCTTGCCCGGATGCGTCCGGGCGGCTACCTCGTGAACGTCGCCCGCGGTGAACTCGTCGACCCCGCAGCCCTGTTGGTCGCCCTGGACGGCGGACGGCTCAGGGGTGCGGCCCTGGATGTGTTCCCGGTCGAGCCGCCGCCGCTCGACGACCCGTTGCGCAGCCACCCGCGCGTCCAGCTGTCCCCGCACAGCGCGTACCTCTCCGACACCTCGCAGCGGGCTTACGTGTGCGCACCCGCCGAGAACGTCATCGCCTGGCACCGCACCGGGCGCCCCCTCACCCCCGTGGTCGACCCGACCCTCGAAGGAGCCTCCTCGTGATCGAACTGCCGACCACCGACGCATCGGTCGAAGAGGAGGCGCGGCTGCGCCGTGAACTCGCCGCCGTCTACCGGCTCGTGGCGCACTTCCGGATGACCGACCTGATCTTCACGCACATCTCGATGCGGCTGCCGGGGCCCGACCACCACTTCCTCATCAACCCTTACGGTCTCCTCTTCGAGGAGATCACCGCCTCCAACCTGGTCAAGATCGACCTGTCGGGCAACCCGGTCGGGCCCACCCCGTACCCGGTCAACCCCGCGGGCTTCGTGATCCACAGCGCGATCCACGCCGCGCGCGAGGACGCCCACTGCGTCCTGCACACCCACACCAAGGCCGGCTGCGCCGTGGCCGCGCAGCGCGACGGGCTGCTGCCGCTCAACCAGATGTCGATGGAGTTCTACAACCGCGTCGGCTACCACGACTACGAGGGCGTCGCCCTCAACCTCGACGAGCAGAAGCGCCTGGTCGACGACATCGGCAGCCACCCGGCGCTGATCCTGCGCAACCACGGTCTGCTGACGGTGGGCGAGAGCGCGGCCCAGGCCTTCCTGCGCATGTACTACCTGGAGAAGGCCTGCGAGATCCAGGTCACCGCGCAGGCGGGCGGCGGACCGCTGACCGTCCCCTCCCCCGAGACCTGCGAGTACACCGCACGCCAGCTCGCGGGCGAGGCGGACGCGGACTTCCAGGACGACGGGGCCTACGACCTGGCATGGGCGGCCATGCTGCGCCTGCTGGACCGGGTCGCGCCGGACTACCGGGACTGATCCCGCAGCAGCAGGGCCCGGCACCCATCGGTGCCGGGCCCTGCTGCGTGCCGGGTGGTTCAGAGGCTTCCCGGGTGACTCAGAGCCGCTCGGGCGTCCGGATGCCGAGGAGCTTCATGCCCTGGTGGAGAGTGCGGGCGGTGAGCTCGACGAGGAACAGACGGTTCTCGACGACCTCCGCCGGATTCTCGTCGCTCAGGACCTGGCACTGGTCGTAGAACGTGGTGAGGTGCGAGGCCAGCTGGTAGAGGTACGCGGCCAGCTTGTGCGGCTCGTACCCGGCGGCCACCTCGGACAGGACCTCGCCGAACTGGTCCAGGTGCAGACCCAGCGCCCGCTCGGCCGGGGCCAGTTCCAGCTCCGGGTGCGCGGCCGGCTTCGCGTCACCGGCCTTGCGCAGGATGGAGCGGATACGCGCGTACGCGTACTGGAGGTACACCGACGTGTCGCCGTGCAGCGACACCATCTGGTCCAGGTCGAACTTGTAGTCCCGCACCGCGGACGTCGACAGGTCCGCGTACTTCACGGCCCCGATACCGACGTACCGCCCGTTCTCGACGATCTCCTCTTCGCCGAGGCCCACCTTCTCGGCCTTCTCGCGCACCACCGTCGTCGCCCGGTCGATCGCCTCGTCCAGCAGGTCCACCAGCCGGACCGTCTCGCCCTCACGCGTCTTGAACGGCTTGCCGTCCTTGCCGAGCACCGTGCCGAAGGCCAGCTGGTGCGCCTTCACGTCCTCGTTGAGCCAGCCCGCGCGACGGGCCGTCTCGAAGACCATCTTGAAGTGCAGGGACTGCCGGGCGTCCACCACGTACACCAGGGTGTTCGCCTTGAGGTTCTGCACCCGGTCCCGGATCGCGGAGAGGTCGGTCGCCGCGTAGCCGTAGCCGCCGTTCGTCTTCTTGACGATCAGCGGGACCTTGTTGCCGTCGGGGCCCTTCACGTCGTCGAAGAACACGCACAGCGCACCCTCGGAGCGGACGGCGACGCCCGTCTCCTCCAGAATCCGGCAGGTGTCCTCGAGCATGTCGTTGTAGCCGGACTCGCCGACGACGTCGGGGTCGCGGATGTCCATGTCGAGCTTGTTGAAGACGGAGTAGAAGTAGATCTTCGACTCGTCGACGAAGCGCTGCCACATCGCGAGCGTCTCCGCGTCACCCGCCTGGAGTGCCACGACCCGGTCCCGGGAGCGGGCCTTGAACTCCTCGTCGGAGTCGAAGAGCACCCGCGATGCCTTGTAGAGGCGGTTCAGCGACGACATGGCCGCTTCGCCGTCGTCGGCGCCACCCCGGTGGTCCAGCTCGTGCGGGTGCTCGATCAGATACTGGATGAGCATGCCGAACTGCGTGCCCCAGTCGCCGATGTGGTGGCGCCGGACCACGTTCTCGCCGGTGAACTCCAGGATCTGCACCATCGCGTCGCCGATGACCGCCGACCGCAGGTGGCCGACGTGCATCTCCTTCGCCACGTTCGGCTGGGCGTAGTCGATGACGGTCGTGCCCGGATTCCCGGCGAGCGGGACGCCGAGGCGGCCCTCGCCGTCCGTGGCGCGGGCGGCCAGCGTCTCGATGATCGCCTTGTCCGTCAGCGTGATGTTGAGGAAGCCGGGGCCCGAGACCTCGATGTCCTTGATCAGGTCGCCCGCCGGAAGGGCGGCCGTGACCTGGGACGCGAGCTCGCGCGGGTTGCCCTTGAGCTTCTTGGCGAGCGCCAGGATGCCGTTGGCCTGGAAGTCGGCCCGGTCGCTTCGGCGCAGCAGCGGGTCCGCGGTGCCGGCATCCGGCAGTGCTGCCGTCAGGGCGTCCGCCAGCTGCTGCTGGAGCGTGGAAGCGAGGGAATTGACCGAGCCTGACTCAGGCATGGGACGGGCTGCCGTTTCCGTAGGAGTACAAGGGATCGCCCAAGTATCCCACGTGGTGTAAAGCCGTTTTCGCGCTGTGGGGGGTACCTGGGACAATGGCCGTGCCCCCTGACGGGATCTATACGAGAGAAGGACGTGCCGACCGTGGCCGAGAGTCAGACCAGCACCGAGACCGACTGGGTCTCCCGCTTCGCGGACGATGTCATCGCCGAATCGGAGCGTCGTGCGCCTGGCAAACCGGTCGTCGTCGCCTCCGGCCTTTCCCCGTCGGGCCCGATCCACCTGGGCAACCTCCGCGAGGTCATGACCCCGCACCTGGTCGCCGACGAGATCCGCCGCCGCGGCCGCACCGTCCGGCATCTGATCTCCTGGGACGACTACGACCGCTACCGCAAGGTGCCGGCCGGCGTCCCCGGTGTGGACGAGACCTGGGCCGAGCACATCGGCAAGCCGCTGACCTCGGTGCCCGCCCCGGCCGGTTCCGCGTACCCGAACTGGGCCGAGCACTTCAAGGCCGCCATGACCGAGGCGCTGGACGAGCTCGGGGTCGAGTACGACGCGATCAGCCAGACCGAGCAGTACCTGGCGGGCACGTACCGCGAGCAGATCCTGCACGCCATGAAGCACCGCGGCGACATCGACGCGGTCCTCGACCGCTACCGGACGAAGAAGGACCCGGGCGCGGCGGCCAAGGGCGGCAAGAAGCCGCAGCAGCAGAAGAAGGTCGACGAGGCCGAGCTGGAGGCCGCCGAGGGCTCCGGCGCGGCGGACGAGGACGACGGCAGCGGCAGCACCGCCGGCTACTTCCCGTACAAGCCCTACTGCGGCAACTGCGAGAAGGACCTCACCGTCGTCACCTCGTACGACGACGACAGCACCGAGCTGAACTACACCTGCTCGGCCTGCGGCTTCGCCGAGACCGTCCGGCTGAGCGAGTTCAACCGCGGCAAGCTGGTCTGGAAGGTCGACTGGCCGATGCGCTGGGCGTTCGAAGGCGTGATCTTCGAGCCGAGCGGAGTGGACCACTCCTCGCCCGGCTCCTCGTTCGTCGTCGGCGGCCAGATCGTGCGCGAGATCTTCGACGGCGTCCAGCCGATCGGACCGATGTACGCGTTCGTCGGCATCTCCGGCATGGCGAAGATGTCCTCCAGCAAGGGCGGCGTCCCGACGCCCGCCGACGCGCTGAAGATCATGGAAGCGCCGCTGCTGCGCTGGCTGTACGCGCGCCGCAGGCCCAACCAGTCGTTCAAGATCGCCTTCGACCAGGAGATCCAGCGGCTGTACGACGAGTGGGACTCGCTGGCGCGCAAGGTCGCCGACAGCTCCGTACTGCCGGCCGACGCGGCGGCCTACGCACGGGCCATCGGCACGGCCGCAGGTGAGCTGCCCAGCACCCCGCGCCCGCTGCCGTACCGCACCCTTGCTTCGGTCGCCGACATCACGGCCGGTGCCGAGGACCAGACGCTGCGCATCCTCAGCGAGCTGGACCCGGAGAACCCGCTGTCCTCGCTGGCCGAGGCGCGGCCGCGTCTCGACCGCGCCGAGAACTGGATCACCAGCCAGGTCCCGGCCGAGGCACGCACCATCGTCCGCGACGAGCCGGACAAGGAACTCCTCGGCTCGCTGGACGAGCAGGGACGGGAGTCGCTGCGGCTGCTCCTGGAAGGGCTGGACTCGCACTGGTCGCTCGACGGGCTGACCACGCTCGTCTACGGCGTACCGAAGGTGCTGGCCGGCCTGGAGGCGGATGCCAAGCCGACGCCGGAGCTGAAGGTGGCCCAGCGGTCGTTCTTCGCGCTGCTGTACCGGCTGCTGGTCAGCCGCGACACCGGGCCGCGGCTGCCCACGCTGCTGCTCGCGGTGGGGGCGGACCGGGTGCGCGTGCTGCTCGGCGCGTAGGCGCAGTAGTCGTTCGTTCGCCGGTCGGGCTGTTACTCAGCCCGACCGGCGATCGGCGTTTCAGGCGATGTGTTCCGCGGCCATCTCGTTGTCGAAGCGCTGCTTGAACCCGGGCAGCAGACGGCGGAGCAGGGCCGCGCTGCGCGGGTGCCTGACGTTGTGGCCGTCCGAGAGGTGTATGTCGAGGACTTCGGCGCTCGGGTAGTCCTGGTGCTGATGGGTGTACGCGGTGAACACCTCGTACGCGATGGTGCTGAACTCGACCTCCGCCTCGGCCCACTCCGCCGGGTCCGCTTCCTGCTGCGGGTCGGATTCGGGGACGGAGGCGGGTTCGGCGAGGGGGGCCGGGAGCGGCTCGGGCTGGGGCTGCTGCTCGGCCCGGTACTCCGCGTTGCGGGGGTGAGGGACGGCGCCGATCGTGCCCACGTCACCGAGCGGGCGGGTCCGGCCGCCGGGGCCCGACGGGATCATGACCGGGGTGGGCTCGAGACCCTCGACGTACGTCGGGTTGTACGCACCCTCGTACGCGCCCTCCGGTACCGGCGGCGCCGCGAACCACGGGCTTTCGTGCCCGTGTTGCTCTTGCTCGTCCGGCAACTGCTGGGGGTGGGGCGTGCCGTGCTGCTGTTGCTCGTAACCCTGCTCGAAGTCCCGCTCGTTCCCCTGCTGGTGCTCCTGGCCCTGCTGGGGCTTCTGGTGCTCCTGAGGTGCGGTGTACGGCAGTTCGGCCTGCGGCTGGACGGGGCCGACCGGAGGCAGCAGGGCCGGTTCGATGCCCGCCGCCGCGAGTCCGGCCGGGGCGGTTTCGGCGAGCGGGACGCCGTACTTCGCCAGGCGCAGCGGCATCAGTGACTCGATCGGGGCCTTGCGGCGCCAGTTGCGGCCGTAACGGGCCTGCAGGCGGGCCTGGTAGATCAGCCGGTCCTGTTCGAGCTTGATGACCTGCTCGTAGCTGCGCAGCTCCCACAGCTTCATCCGGCGCCACAGTTTGAACGTGGGGATCGGGGAGAGCAGCCAGCGGGTGAGGCGTACGCCTTCCATGTGCTTGTCGGCCGTGATGTCCGCGATCCGGCCCACGGCGTGGCGGGCGGCCTCGACGGAGACGACGAACAGGATCGGGATCACCGCGTGCATGCCCGTGCCCAGGGGGTCGGGCCAGGCCGCGGCGCCGTTGAAGGCGATCGTCGCGGCGGTCAGCAGCCAGGCGGTCTGACGCAGCAGCGGGAACGGGATACGCATCCACGTCAGCAGCAGGTCGAGCGCGAGCAGGACGCAGATGCCCGCGTCGATGCCGATCGGGAAGACGTACGAGAACGTCCCGAAGCCCTTTTCCACGGCCAGTTCGCGGACGGCCGCGTACGAGCCCGCGAATCCGATCGCGGCGATGAGCACCGCACCGGCGATGACGATTCCGATGAGTATCCGGTGCGTGCGTGTCAGCTGCATCGCGGCCACGCGCGATCCCCTCCCCGACTTCTGTCCTGGGCTGCTGCCCTCCGCCCGACTCAGGACGTCCGGCGCGGGCACAGCCTGGCACATGCGCAGGGCACGCGTTGCGCGGGGAGGGGGGAAGCCCGGCTCCGGAGGGAGAGCCGGGCTTCGTAAAAGCGCCTGTGGACAGGGGGGTTGGGGCTTCTGCCGGGCTACGTCACGATGTGCCGACGGTTTCCGGTGCCCCGGTTCCTAGGACCTGGTCTTGGTGGACGACTTGGTGGATGACTTGGCGGACGGCTTGGCCGAGGTCTTGCCCGTGGCGGGCGCCTTGGTGCCGGCGGAGTCGGAGTCCTTGTCGGCGGCCGCGTCGGCGGTGGTGACCGAGGCGACCGCTTCCTTCGCCGCCTTCTCGGCACCCTTCAGGACGTCGGAGGCGGACGGCGCCTTGGCACCCGCGTAGCCCGCGCCGTTGTAGGTGAGGGTGACGACGACGTTCCCCGTACGTGCGACGACCGTCGCGTACTCGAAGTCCTCACTCGTCTTGGTGAGGTCGTACGTGATGGCAGTGGCCTGCTCGCCGATGCCGTCTACGGCCGCGGTCCTGAGCTTCTTCGCGTCCTCGGTGGCCTGGGCCTTGGCGACCTGCTTCGTGTAGTCCTCCGTGGCGCGCTTGGCGCCGCTGCCGAGGGACTGGTCCGAGGCGAAGCGGGTGAAGCCGATGTCGAGCCAGCGGTACTGCGAGCCCTTGACGCCGTTGTCGTCCAGGCCGTTCCAGGAACAGCCGGCGCGGGCCGAGACGTCGCTGGACTTGCCCGGTGTGCCGTCCTTGACCTTGGCCTTGGGGACCAGGGACGAGATCGTCTTCTTCGCGATCGCCTTGCACGGGTCGGGAAGCTCGCTGAACTTCGCCGGCTCGACAGTCGGCGCCGTCGGCTTCGCGCTCGCCGAGGCGGAGGCGTCCGAGTTCTTGTTGCCGTCGTCCGACGAGCAGCCGGCGACGACGAGCATCACCGGGACGGCGGCGCAGGCGAGTATGCGGGACAGTCGCGGAGCTGATCGGTGCATGGTTCCTTCACTCGGATGGCACGGCGGTCTCGTGCGGGTCTTCGGTCGGGCAGTGGGGTGGTCCGGAGGGCCACGGTACGACGGACGGCGGCCGGATGCCGCCTCGGTCGCGGACCTCGCGAGGGCGGCCGGGTTGGGTCGCCGGACGTCGGGCGGTGGCTATTCGCTGAGCGTCTCGGCCAGGTTCCGGGCCAGCGCCCGGGCCTTTTCCTGCAGTTCCTTGCTGTCGGGGACCTTGGTGACGAGGGCCGGCTGCTCGGTGTACTGAACGGTCACGATGACGTTCGATGTGCGGAATACCACGCTCACGGTGCGGTGCTGTGCGGTGGAACCTGCCCGTGTGAGGACATCGTCCAGAAATGCCGTATCTCCGAGGTTGTCGAGGATGCGCGGTTCCAGCTCCTCGGCGGTGGTGCCCGGGGTGCCCGTCGTGTCGGCGGTGTCGGTGGGGTCGGCTGTGCCTGGGGTGTCGGAGGCGCCTTCCGTATCGGCGTTCTTACCGGTGTTCGTCCCGGTGTTCGTCCCGGTGTTCTTGCCGGTCGACGGGGTGGCGGACGTCGAGCCCTGGCCCGTCTCCTTCTCCCCGCCGGGGGAGGAGGCGGCCGGCAGGTCGGCGGCGATCTCCTTCTTCGTATAGACCTCGCCGGCCCGGTCGTCGTCACTCACCGCCGGGTCGTACGACACGACGCGCTCGAAGTCGATGACGAGGTTCCGGGACATGTCCGGGGACTCGGACTTCCAGCGGCAGCCGACCTTGCGGTCGGTGTCGTAGGTGACGGCGGCCGTGCCCTCGTACACCTTCTCCTGCTGCTCCTCGGGCAGTTCGGCAGTGCCCGGCAGGAGGTCCTTGAGGGTGGAACGCGGAACCGCGCGGCACGGTTCGGGCAGGGTCCGGTACTTGCCGGGCGGGGCGGCCGAGACCGTCGGGCTGTCCACCTTGCTGTCGGCGTCGTCGGCATCGCCGCCCGAGCCCGCGCTGCAGCCGACGACGAGCGCTGCGAGAAGCGCGACGCCGGGTACATACGCCATGTGTCGCACGCTCCCAGGCTCCCTTCGGTACGAAAACAGGTTGCCGCTCGATAGCGGCCGGTGGACACAATGTGTATCGCACGCGCAGCTGTGAATGCCGGTCGACCGACTAGTTTGCCGATCTTGGCGCCAGTTTTGCGCTTTCAGTCTTTTCGGGGGAATCGAGGGGTTATGTCGTATGTAGAGGTACCGGGGGCGCAGGTTCCGATTCGCATGTGGGCCGATCCGGCCTCGGTCGAGGACGGGGCGATGCAGCAGCTGCGCAACGTTGCCACGCTGCCGTGGATCAAGGGTCTCGCCGTCATGCCGGACGTTCATTACGGCAAGGGTGCGACCGTCGGTTCGGTGATCGCCATGCACGGTGCGGTCTGTCCGGCGGCGGTGGGCGTGGACATCGGCTGCGGAATGTCGGCGGTGAAGACGTCCCTGACAGCCAACGATCTGCCGGGTGATCTGTCGCGGCTGCGGTCGAAGATCGAGCAGGCCATTCCGGTGGGCCGGGGGATGCGCGACGAGATGGTCGAGCCGGGAAAGCTGCACGGCTTCCCGACGGCGGGCTGGGACGACTTCTGGGGGCGGTTCGACGGGATCGCCGATACGGTCAAATTCCGTCAGGAACGTGCCACTAAGCAGATGGGAACGCTAGGCGGGGGGAATCATTTTGTCGAGATTTGCATTGATTCGACCGATGTTGTTTGGCTCATGCTGCATTCCGGCTCGCGGAACATCGGTAAGGAGCTGGCCGACCACCACATCGGTATCGCGCAGAGCCTGCCGCACAACCAGGGCCTGATCGACCGGGACCTGGCGGTCTTCATCTCCGAGACCCCGCAGATGGCGGCGTACCGGAACGACCTGTTCTGGGCGCAGGAGTACGCGAAGTACAACCGCGCGATCATGATGCGGCTCCTGAAGGACGTCGTCCGCAAGGAGTTCAAGAAGGCCAAGGTCGCCTTCGAGCAGGAGATCAGCTGCCACCACAACTACGTGGCGGAGGAGCGGTACGAGGGAATGGACCTGCTCGTCACCCGTAAGGGGGCGATCCGCGCCGGTTCGGGGGAGTACGGGATCATCCCGGGGTCCATGGGGACGGGCTCGTACATCGTGAAGGGCCTGGGGAGCGAGAAGTCGTTCAACTCGGCCTCGCACGGTGCCGGTCGGCGGATGAGCCGGAACGCGGCGAAGAAGCGCTTCTCGACGCAGGACCTGGAGGACCAGACGCGGGGCGTGGAGTGCCGTAAGGACTCCGGTGTCGTGGACGAGATCCCGGCTGCGTACAAGCCGATCGAGCAGGTCATCGAGCAGCAGAGGGACCTGGTCGAGGTCGTCGCAAAGCTGAAGCAGGTCGTGTGCGTAAAGGGGTGAACCCCGCGCGGCGACGTAAGTGAGCCCCGGGCCGTATGCGGTCCGGGGCTCCTCGCTGCGACTGCTGTGTGCCGCGGTGAGGTCAGAGGGTGCGGTGGATCTTGGAGTTGGAGGCCTGGGCGCGGGGGCGGACGACCAGGAGGTCGATGTTGACGTGGCTGGGGCGGGTGACGGCCCAGGTGATCGTGTCGGCCACGTCGGATGCGGTGAGGGGGGCGTCGACGCCCGCGTACACCTTGGCGGCCTTCTCCGTGTCGCCGCGGAAGCGGGTGGTCGCGAACTCCTCGGTCTTGACCATGCCGGGCGCGACCTCGATGACGCGGACGGGGGTGCCGACGATCTCCAGGCGGAGGGTTTCGGCGAGGACGTGCTCGCCGTGCTTGGCGGCCACGTAACCGCCGCCGCCCTCGTAGGAGGAGAGGGCCGCGGTGGAGGAGAGGATCACGATGGTGCCGTCGCCGCTCGCGGTGAGGGCGGGCAGCAGGGCCTGGGTCACGTTGAGGGTGCCGATGACGTTCGTCTCGTACATCTCGCGCCAGTCCGCGGGGTCGCCGGTGGCGACGGGGTCCGCGCCGAGCGCGCCGCCCGCGTTGTTGACGAGGACGGCGAGGGAGCGGAAGGCCGTGGCGAACTCGTCGACCGCGGTGCGGTCGGTGACGTCGAGGGCGTACGCCGTCGCTTCGTGGCCCGCCTCGGTGATCTCTGCGGCGAGCGCCTCGATGCGGTCCTTGCGGCGGGCGGTGAGCACGACGCGGTAGCCGGCGGCGGCGAGCTGCCGGGCGGTCGCGGCACCGATGCCGCTGCTCGCGCCGGTGATGACGGCGATAGGGGTGGCGGCCATGGCGATCTCCTCGGACAGCTGATCGGTACGGGAGTCAGGATAGGCAGGCCGGTGGGGCGGGTGTTCAGCGGCTGCGGGGGGCGTACATGATCAGGGCCATGCCTGCCAGGCAGACCAGGGCGCCGATCACGTCCCAGCGGTCCGGGCGGTAGCCGTCGGCGACCATGCCCCAGGCGATGGAGCCGGCGACGAACACGCCGCCGTACGCCGCGAGGATGCGACCGAACTCGCCGTCCGGCTGGAGCGTCGCCACGAATCCGTACAGGCCGAGGGCGATGACACCCGCGCCGATCCAGATCCAGCCCCGCCCGCCGTGCGCGTCGCTGCCCCGGACCCCTTGCCAGACGAGCCAGGCTCCGCCGATCTCGAAGAGTGCGGCGACGGCGAAGAGGGCGATGGAGCGCGCGACGAGCATGGGAGGAGCGTTTCACGTGGGGCCCGGGTGGGCCGTGCGGGTGGGGTGAGGCGCGTCGAACCGGTCATCAAATAGGGATGATTGTGGGCGATCGGTATGTTCACCGCATGGTAGCGACGCGTAGAGCTCTGCTGGTGGTGTCCGCCGCGGCGGCGATGGCGGCGACCGTGCTGTGGGGGGCGGGGCCCTCGGCCGCGGCCCGGCCCGTGGCCCGGGGCGTGGTGCCGGAGGCGGATGTGTCCCATCACGGGCATGTCTCCCTCTGGGGTGATCGGCTCGGAATCTGGCTGGAGAGTGCGAACAGCGGTCCGTGGGATCTGGTGGACGCCACGGTGCGGCTGCGGTTCTCCACGCCTCTGGCGGGTCGTCAGGGGCTGCCGCAGGGCTGCCTCTGGGGTGGCAGCAGCACGGTGCTGTGCCGGACGGGCCCGTTGCCGGCGGACGGGGAGATTCGGCGCGCTGCGCTCGATCTGCGGCTCGGAGCACGGCCTGCCGAAGTGGTCGTCCGGGTCGACACCCTGTGGAGCGGAGGTGTGCCCGACCAGGCCCCGCAGAACAACGAGCACGAGGTGCTGGCACCGGCCACGGGAGATGCGTACGTCTTCTGAGGTGGTGGGACGTCGGGGCTGATGGTTCGGTGAGCTGTACCTTCTGCGGATCGAACCCGCTGCCACCATGCCTCGCGAGGAGGTCGTGGCCTGGCTCGCGCCGACGATCCAGCGCTATCTGACCGCGGAGCGGCCGTATCCGAATTCGCGGACGGCGTCCGCGACGATGGTTTCCAGGTGTGAGTGGTGGGCTCCCCGCCAGTACACCCGGTCGCACTCCGTGCACTGGGCGAACACGTCGTAGGACCGTTGCGTGCCGTGCTCCAGCTGGGCGCTCACCGAGCCCTTGTCTGCGTCCGCCAGCTTCCCGTTGCAGGCGGTGCACCGCGTCCACGGCGCGAGGACCGGCGCGAACCGGCCCAGTACGTCGCGGAGCTGGGCCTCCGGGCGGTCGCTGTAGATGTACGCCCCCGCCCAGATCTCCCGCCGCCGCAGCAGCCCCCGGTCCCGGGAGAGCATCACCCGCTGTTCCGTGGCCGAGAGCGTGGCCAGCGCCGGGTCGCCGATGTCCTCGCTCTCGTACGCGGCGTCGACGCCCAGCAGCCGCAGGCGCCGGGCGAGCGTGCCGAGGTGGACATCGAGCAGGAAGCGCAACGGGGCGCCGGGAACGCGCTGAGGGCGTTCCACGGCGCGGACCTCGACCAGTTCACCCGCGCTGGGGATGTGCGATACGGGTACGGGGCGGCCGTCGACGAGCAGTTGTCCGGCCTCGGTGAGCGGGACTCCGAGAGACTCCACGACATGGCCGAGCGTCGACGAGCCGTCGGTGGTGACGCTGGTGCGTCCGACCCGGCGTTCGTGTGTAACGAAGAGCCGCAGCTCAGGTGCTACTTCGAGGTCGATCTCCGGTCCGTTCACCACGTCAGGATGCCATTGCGCGGGGCGTGGCAGCGAGGCTTTTCCGGAGCCGCGCCGGAGCCGCGCCGGAGCGCTCGCGCGGAGCGGGGGCGCCCCGCCGGGCGGTTACGGCACGACGCGGTAGTGCGTGGTGATGCGTCCGCCCGCACCCCGGACGCCCTCGTCCAGGACATGGAAGGCGACCCCGGGCGGTGCGACGCGGTCGACCAGTCCCTCGCCGCTCTCCCACGGCAGTCGCAGAGTCGAGATCACTCCCGGTGCCACGAGCAGGGGCCGCCCGGCGAAGGTGGCCGCCATGGACGTGTGTGCGTGCCCGGTGAGGATCGCCGGGACGTTGTCGACGGGGCGCTCGCCGAGCAGTTCGGCGAAGCGTGCCGCGTTGGTCAGGTTCGTGGAGTCCAGGTACGGGTGATGGACCGTGGCCGGCGGGTGGTGGAAGGCCGGGAGGGCGGGGGTGTCACCCAGGTCGTCCAGGGTGCGGGCCAGCCAGTCGAGGGTCTCCTCGTCGAACCGTCCCGCGTCCTCGCCGGGGATCGTCGAGTCGCAGAGCAGGAGCGCGTAACCGGTCACGTGGTGCAGTCGGTTGATGGGGCCGGTGGCGGTGCCCGCCCCTTCGGGGTGGTCGTCGCCCAGCAGGACCTTGCGGTAGGTGGCGCGGTCGTCGTGGTTGCCGGGGCAGGGGAATGCCGGGGCGGTGAGCGCGGCGAGCAGCCTGGCCGCCTCGGCGTACTCCTCGGGGGCGCCGTGGTCCGCGATGTCGCCGGTCACCAGGACCGCGTCCGGCTGCCGGGTCAGGGAGTTGAGGTAGGTCACCACTCGGGTGGCCCGGTCCGTCGCCCGGTCGGTTCCGTCGAGATGCAGATCGCTGATGTGTGCCAGCAACATCGGTGGGTCCGTCCCTCGGTGAGTCAGCTAATGGTTCAAGCTTATTCATCCATTAGATCCGGGGATCGCGCAAGGCCTACCCGCCCGTGGAGCCCAGGTCCAGCCGCCAGTCGTTCGTCAGCAGGGGGTTGCCCGGCGGGTACTCGAGCTCGCAGGTGCCCTGCAATGTGAAGCCGGCCTTGCGGCACACCGCGTTCGACGCGCCGTTCTCCACGGACGGATAGGCGTGCAGATAGCGGTGCTTGTGCGCGGCCCGCGCCTGCGCGGCGACCGCCGCCGTCGCCGCTGTCGCGATGCCGAGACCCTGGAAGCCCGCGAGGACGGCCCAGCCCGTCTCGTACACCTCCTGGCCCTGCCAGGTGCGCTCCCAGAAGCCGATCGTCCCGACGTCCTCGCCGTCGGCGGCCAGGACGATCCGGAACATCCGGCCCCTGCCCGTCCGGTCGGCGCTCAGTGCCACATACCGGCCGTGGCGGGCTGTCAGCTGCTCCTCGCTCTCGGGTCCGCCGAGGTGATCCATCAGCTCGGGTGCGTTGGCCCGGCGGAGCAGTTCCAGGTCGCCTTCGGCCCAGGGCACGATGCGAACGGGGGCGGTGGGCCGGTCCGGCGAGGACGGTGATGACGCGGCGCTTTCCATACCGAAAACTGTAGAGCCGGGCACTGACAACGGGGCGGGGCAGCGGGCGGCCGCTCCGGTCAGCGCGGGGCGAAGGCCGTCGGCGGTACGCCCACCGTCGCGGTGAAGTCCCTGACCAGATGCGCCTGGTCGCTGTAGCCGAGGTCCGCGGCCAGCGCCGCCCAGTCGGTCTCCGGGTCCGACTCGGCCCGCTCCAGGGCTTCGTGGATGCGGTAGCGGAGGATGACCCACTTGGGGCCGACGCCCACGTACGTGGAGAAGAGCCGTTGCAGCGAGCGCGCGGACAGGCCCTCGGTGCGGGCCAGCTGTCCGACCCGGCGCAACGAACGGTCCTTACGCGCGCGTTCGGCCACGGCCATGGCCCGGTCGGCCTGCGGATCGGGACGGGGCCCCAGCGACAACAGGTACCGGTCGAGTGCGGCGACCCGGGCGTCCTCGTCCGCCGGGTCCAGTACGGCCGCCGGGGACGGTCGCGCGGACAGCACCTGATCTGCGGGAATCCGTCGGCCCGTCCACTCCGAGACCGGCCGGTCCGGGGCGAACGGGCGGAATCCGCCGGGCCGGAACTGTACGCCGCAGACGCGCCCCCGCCCTTCCAGTTTCTGGGCGAAGAGGTCGAGGCCGATGCCGGAGATCTCCGCGAAACCGGCCTGTTCCCTCTCGTTGCCGCTCTCGAACCGCTGGAAGACGAGGTTCACCGAGGGGTGCGGCACCACATGCGACACGTACGGCTGGGGCAGGTCCCAGTCGATCAGCCAGTAGTGCTCCAGGTACGGCCGCAGGGCGGGGGCCGGCTCGCGGCGGCGGAAGCGTACGTGCGTGAACAGGTCGGGGGCGTCGACGATGCCCCGGGTGTCGTGTCGAGGTCCGGCCATGCGAACGATCCTATGAGCGCTCCAGGTCCGTGGCGCGTTTATTCAAGACACCGACGGCCGCCGGGTGCACGGTCTGAGGCATGCAGAAGATCAGTGAATTGCTGGCAGCCGCCCGCGCCCAGGCCCTTCCCGTGGTGGCGGGCATCGACGACGAGCGGCTCGGAGATCCCACGCCGTGCAGCGAGTACGACGTCCGGGGCCTGGTCAACCATCTCTTTCAAGTGATCGTCAACTTCCAGGCGCTGGCGGCCAGGGAGCCGACGGACTTCGGTGTGACCCCGGATGTCGTGACGGGCGACTGGCGCGGCAGGTTCGCGGAGGAGACGGCGCGCCTGGTGAAGGCATGGGACGCACCCGGCGTCGAGGACGGTGTGACGGGCAGGATGGGGATGCCGGCCAGGACCGTCGGCCTCATGGCGCTGGGCGATCTGACCGTGCACGCCTGGGATCTGGCGCGGGCGACCGGTCAGGACTTCGAGCCGGACGAGGCCGTGGTGGACGAGGTGGGTCCCGGTCTTGCCGCGCTGGCCCCGAAGGCCCGGGAGGGCAAGGTGTTCGGCGAGCCGTTCCCCGTACCGGCCGGGGCTAGTGCCTTCGAGCAGGCGCTGGCTGTGACCGGTCGTGACCCTGGCTGGCGTTCGCCCCAGGTGTGACGGCTGTGGCCACTGGGGCTGGAATCCGTACCCCGGGGGTGTCGTAGAGGGGGCCGAGGACCTCGTACACCCCGTCGACGATGTCCTCGGCCCGGGTCAGCATCGCGCGTTCGGCCAGTCGGGCCGCCTGATGGGTGTACGGGGACGGCGGCGCCGGATGACTGCGCCGCCACCAGCTGTCGCACGCCGCGTAGATGCCGCTCGCGAAGACCAGCACGGGGATGGACAGAGCCAGCAGGACGTCGTCCACGGTGGGCCTCCCTCGGTGTCGATGCCCCTTGCATCGGCACGTTCGGCAGGTCAGCTGAAGATGGGTCTTCGGCCAATGACTGGCCGGATAGAGCCGAATGGGGGCGTACGCCGGACTCAGGGCCGCGGAGTGTGCAACGCCCAGAGATGCAACGCGCCCCCGTCCGGCGACGTCGTGTACCAGGTTCCGTCCCCCAGTCCCCAGGGCACACCGGCTATGGGCGTGGGATACGCGAGGAGCCGTGCGGGGTCCATCTCCGTCGTGCGCAGCAGCCAGTGGCGGGCGGCGCCGTACTCCTCGTCGTGCTCCGTCGTGCCGGCGACGGCCCACTCCTCGTCGATGTGGCCGCACACGTAGTCCCACATCACCTGGTCCGCGTAGGGGTCGTCCTCCTCGGCGCCCGGATGGCGCGGCAGGGTGTCCTCGGCGTCCAGCTCCGCGACGACGGTGGCGTCGGCGGTCTCGTGCAGGGCGATCGAGTCCTGGTCGTGGCCCACCGTCAGGAAGTGCTTGCCCGAGGGGCTCACCGAGGTCAGGATGCGCTCGCTCTCGCAGAAGTGCTCCACGGAGAGCTCCCGGCCGTCCCACCGGCCCCAGAGGAGCGGTGCCCCGTCCTGGCCCTCGCCGACGCTGAGTCCCATCAGGGCCGGATCGGGGTGCGGTATGTGGTCCGATCCCGCCGCCACGGTGTCGGCGTCGGCCCGGCCCAGCACCGTGCCGTCGGCGGCGTCGATGACCAGCCATTCGTCCACGGCCTCGGGGTCCGGTCCCGACGCGGCGACCGGGCCGCGGATGTGCGCCCAGACGACCGAGCCGTCCGCGGAGAACATCGCCGAGCCGCTGTCCGCGTACAGATGCCCGTGGCTTCCCGTCGCGTACTCCTCGTACGAGCTGTGCAGGATGCGGCAGCTGCCGTCCCAGCAGCCGTGCCGGACCTCCCAGCGCACCACGCCCGAAGGCTCGACCGCGCGCACCGCGTGCAGCCCGGCGAAGACCGCGAGACCGGTGTCGGGGGCGACGGTGAACGTGCCGAAGGTGCTCGGCCAGGGGGCCGGGAAGCGGGTCTGCGGAGTGCCTTCGGCGTCCAGGTCGACGACGGCCACCTCGGTGTCGCCGCGCTGCACCAGCAGCCTGCGGCCGGTCGGCCACCGGAGTATGGAAGGGGCGTCGACCGTCTCCCCTGCCGGGCCCAGGGGAGCCTTGAATGTGGTGACGGGCCGAGCGGTCACTGCGCCGGTCATGGGGTCCCCTCCCGAAGTGCCTGGTGATCTACGGGAACTGTAGGGCGAGGGTCCGACAGTGACGTTCTGCGGCGGAGGGTCCCCCCCTTTTGCGGGGGCTTCAGCCGCGCGGGGCCAGCAACTGCCCCATGGCGGCGATCACGGACGGCTCGACCCGGTAGTAGACCCAGGTGCCGCGGCGTTCGGAGGTGAGCAGGCCCGCGTCCTTGAGCTTCTTGAGGTGGTGGGAGACGGTCGGCTGGGAGACCCCGACATCGGAGATGTCGCACACGCACGCCTCGCCGCCCTCGTGGGACGCGACGAGCGAGAAGAGGCGCAGCCGTACCGGGTCGCCGAGTGCCTTGAACATCGTGGCCGTACGGACGGACTCCTCGGCGGTCAGCGGGCGCTCCGAAAGGGGCGGGCAGCAGGGTGCGACCGGTGACTCCAGCAGGGGCAACGCCTTCGCATTCGACATATATCTATGTTGACACACATCGAATCAAGTCGGTCGAGCCGACCACATCGAGCCGGCCACAGGGGGAGAGGAGGTCGCGATGACCGGCTACGGCCAGACCAGGCAGTACGCCTGGTGGCCCGCGTCGTGAAGGCGGTAGGAGAAGTCCTGCCACTCGTGGAGCAACTGGTAGACGTTGAATGCGTCGCGGGGGCCGCCTCGGTCCGGGACCGTGGACCAGATGAAGGCTGCCGCGCCGACCGACTCCTCGCCGACGTCGCGCAAGGGGTCGACGACCGTCATGGGGAGCTTGACCACTGCGTAGTCGGGGTGCAGAACGACCAGTTCGAGCGGGGGGACCTTGTGCAGGGGTATGCCCTGTATGCCGGTGAGGACCATCGCGGCCACCGTCTCCGGCTTGATCTTCGTGAACATGCCGCCCATGCCCAGCTCGTCGCCGCCGAGCTCCTCGGGGCGCATCGAAATGGGCACACGTGCTGCCGTGGCCCCGTCGGGGGCCCCGAAGTACTTGTAGGTCACCCCCACGCGGCCACTGCTCCTGCTTCCGGAACTTCTCGCGTTCCCTGCCTGCATGCCCTGTACGCGCTCGGCCTCGCGCCGGTGCCGCCCTCGTCGGGCAGGCTCGGGCCCCAGGTCGTCGGTCCCTTCGCCCACTCCGCCACCGCGATGCATATCTCATCCACCCGACTACTTCTTAGGAGACACAGCCCCGGCTGCGCAACCCGATCATCGTGTCAGTGACCTCCCCCACGAGCGTGCGGTGAAACACCTGTCCGCAAGACCGTCCGTGCCTCTGACACCATGGCATGTGTGAGCTTTCCCTAATGACGCCCCAGTTTCGCAGACGCGAGGGGGCTGACGCCCTTTCGTGATACGAGGAGAGTGCGCTCCTTGCTCACCGTTGGCCAGGACTTCCGGCCCGGCCTCCCGACCCCCGAATCGCAGATCAGGACCAAAGTGGCGTATTCATACGAAGCCCCAGTTTCGCAGTCGCTGTTCGACCGTGCGTCCGTTGTGACGCCCGGCGGCGTGAACTCTCCCGTACGTGCCTTCCGGGCCGTGGGCGGTACGCCCAGGTTCATGGTGTCCGGTACCGGTCCGTACCTCACCGATGCCGACGGTCGCGAGTATGTCGACCTCGTCTGCTCGTGGGGGCCGATGATTCTCGGCCATTCCCATCCCGAGGTCATCGCGGCCGTCCAGGACGCGGTCGCCAAGGGCACCTCGTTCGGTACGCCCGGTGAGGGCGAGGTCGCGCTCGCCGAGGAGATCGTCGCGCGGATCGAGCCGGTGGAGCAGGTACGGCTGGTGTCGTCCGGCACCGAGGCGACCATGTCCGCGATCCGGCTGGCCCGCGGGTTCACCGGCCGCGCGAAGATCGTGAAGTTCGCCGGGTGCTACCACGGGCACGTCGACGCGCTGCTGGCCGCCGCCGGCTCCGGTGTCGCCACCCTCGGTCTGCCCGACACCCCCGGGGTCACGGGCGCCCAGGCCGGCGACACGATCGTGCTGCCGTACAACGACCTGGAGGCCGTGCGGGCCGCATTCGCCGCGCAGCCGGGGGAGATTGCCTGTGTGATCACCGAGGCGTCGCCGGGCAACATGGGCGTCGTGCCGCCGCTGGACGGTTTCAACGCCGGGCTCAAGGAGATCTGCGCGGCGAACGGCGCGCTGTACATCTCCGACGAGGTCATGACCGGCTTCCGGACATCGAAGGCCGGCTGGTACGGCATCGACGGCGTCCGCCCCGACCTGATGACCTTCGGCAAGGTCATGGGTGGCGGCTTCCCGGCCGCGGCCTTCGGCGGGCGCGCCGACGTCATGGCGCACCTCGCCCCGGTCGGTCCCGTCTACCAGGCGGGCACGCTGTCCGGGAACCCGGTCGCGACCGCCGCCGGGCTCGCGCAGCTGCGGCTGCTGGACGACGCGGCGTACACGAAGATCGACGCGGTCTCCGCGGAGCTGCGTGGGCTGGTGGGCGAGGCGTTCACCAAGGAGGGCGTCGCGCACACGGTGTCCGCGGCGAGCAACATGTTCTCGGTGTTCTTCACCGACCAGCCGGTCCGTAACTACGAGGACGCGAAGAAGCAGGAAGCCTTCCGCTTCACCGCCTTCTTCCACTCGATGCTGGAGCAGGGCGTCTACCTGCCGCCGTCCGCCTTCGAGTCCTGGTTCGTCTCGACCGCCCACGACACGGCGGCCGTCGAGCGCATCGCGGCGGCCCTGCCGGCCGCGGCGCGGGCCGCGGCGGAGGCGACCGCATGAGCGAGAACGCGAGCCGTGACGACATGACCGTGGTGCACCTCATGCGCCACGGCGAGGTGCACAACCCGGACGGCGTGCTCTACGGGCGACGCCCCGGCTACCACCTCTCCGAGCTGGGCCGGCAGATGGCCGACCGGGTCGCCGAGCACCTGGAGAAGCGCGACATCACGCATGTCGTCGCCTCCCCGCTGGAGCGGGCCCAGGAGACGGCCGTGCCGGTCGCCGCCTCGCACAGCCTGGACCTGGCCACCGACGAGCGCCTGATCGAGGCGGCCAACGTCTTCGAGGGCAAGACCTTCGGGGTCGGTGACGGGGCGCTGCGCAGGCCGGAGAACTGGAAGCACCTGACCAACCCGTTCACCCCGTCCTGGGGGGAGCCGTACATCGAGCAGGTCGTACGGATGATGGGTGCCCTGGACGCGGCGCGTGATGCGGCGCGGGGGCACGAGGCGGTGTGCGTCAGCCACCAGCTGCCGATCTGGATCGTGCGGAGCTTCGTGGAGCGGCGCCGGCTGTGGCACGACCCGCGGCGGCGGCAGTGCACGCTGGCTTCGCTGACCAGCTTCACGTACCAGGGCGACAAGATCGTGTCGGTCGCGTACACGGAGCCGGCGCGGGATCTTGTACCGGCGCATTTGCTGGCCGGGGCCAAGCCGGTGAAGGGGAAGTCGAAGGCGTTCGGCGCGTAAGTGGTGGGTGGGGGTGGTGAGGCGGTGCCCGGGTGCGTCCGGGTGCCGCTTTGTCCTCAATCGCCGGTCTCGATCTTGGTCCGCAGATCTGATCTCTTTGGTGTGCAGGTTCCGTAAGAGTCTGGTCTCGGCGCGATATTTGTTCCGGTTCACGGAACCCCCATGTTGCTTCGGTCATCTAAGCCTTCGCCGGTTTGTATGGGCTTGGGTTGAACGACGGGGATGGGGACGATATGCGCGAGATCAGGCGAAGGGGTCTGCTGGGCGCCGGGCTGGGAGCTGCGGCCGCAATCGGGATTGCCGGTTGCGGCTCCTCCGGTAAGGACAGGCCAGGGTCCGGGGAGAGTTCCAGGGGTGGTCAGGGTGGCGACGGGAACGGGCCCGGTGCCGGGGCGCCGAAGAAGAACGTCCGGCTGATCGGTGACGGTTCGACCGCGGATACCGGAAAGCAGCCGAATCAGCCTTCCGCTCCCGTCCCTCTCGAACCCGGGCAGAAACCGCCGCAGTTCGTGATCTTTTCCTGGGACGGGGCGGGCGAGGTCGGCAACGGGCTCTTCCCGCGCTTTCTCGAACTGGCCAGGGAACACGACGCCGCGATGACCTTCTTCCTCTCCGGGCTGTATCTGCTGCCCGAGTCGAAGAAGTCGCTGTACCGTCCGCCGAACAACCCGCGCGGTGCCTCCGACATCGGCTATCTCACCGACGACCACGTGAAGGACACGCTGAAGTACGTCCGTGAGGCATGGCTCGACGGCCATGAGATCGGCACCCACTTCAACGGCCATTTCTGCGGCGGTTCCGGTTCGGTCGCCAACTGGTCGCCCGCGCAATGGCACAGCGAGATCAACCAGGCGGTCTCCTTCGTCACCGAGTGGCGGACCAACACCGGCTGGGAAAACCTTGATCCGCTGCCGTTCGACTACCGAAAGGAACTGATCGGCGGACGCACTCCCTGTCTGCTAGGTCAGGACAATCTCCTGCCGACGGCGAAGAAGCTGGGATGGCGTTACGACGCCAGCTCGCCCGGCGGCCGACAGATGTGGCCGGAGAAGCGCCACGGAGTATGGGATCTTCCCCTGCAGGGCATGCCGTTCCCCGGGCACTCCTTCGAAGTCCTCTCCATGGACTACAACATCCTCGCCAATCAGTCGCTGAATTCGACCAAGGGCATGCCGTCCCGCTATCCGGGCTGGCGCAAGCAGGCGGCCGGTGCCTATACGAACGGTTTCCAGCGTGCGTACGAGACGAATCGTGCGCCGTTTTACATAGGCAATCACTTCGAGGAGTGGAACGGCGGAATCTATATGGATGCCGTCGAAGAAGTGATCAAGCGCATTGCCGGTAAGCCGGACGTACGGCTGGTCTCGTTCCGGCAGTTCGTCGACTGGCTCGACGTTCAGGATCCGGCGGTGCTCGCGAAGCTCCGTACGCTTGACGTCGGTCAGTCACCCGCGGGCGGCTGGAATGCCTTCTTTAAACAGCCTTGACAAGGGGCTTTACGGGCACCGAGGGGGGTGCGCAAGATCCCCGAAACCCTCATGCGAAACTTTTCACATGAGCCCTGGCCGCGCACCCCGACGCCGCTTCATCCTGCTCGCCGCCGCCACGGCGGCTGCGACGCTGACCCTGTCCGCGTGCAGTGGAGACGGCAACAAGGCCGGTGGCGGCGGCAATACGAACTTCGTGACCGGCAGCGGCGGAATCTCGACCGTGGCCAAGGGTGAGCGCACCGCCGCACCGAAGCTCGACGGCACCACCCTGGACGACAAGAGCCTCGACGTCGCCGACTACAAGGGCAAGGTCGTCGTACTGAACGTCTGGGGTTCGTGGTGCGGCCCGTGCCGCGCCGAGGCCAAGCACTTCGCGAAGGTGTCGGAGGAGACCGCGGACCAGGGCGTCCAGTTCATCGGCATAAACACCCGGGACGCCCAGAAGGCCGCCGCGGTGAACTTCGAGAAGGACTTCGGCGTCACCTACCCGAGCTTCTTCGACCCGACAGGAAAGCTCATCCTCCGCTTTCCCAAGGGCACACTGAACCCGGTGGCCATCCCGTCGACCGTGGTCATCGACCGGGACGGGAAGATCGCCGCCCGCACCCTGCAGGCGCTCAGCGCGGAGGACCTGCGCAAGATGATCGACCCGCTGATCGCGGAGAAGTGATCCGGTGATCACTCTCGCCGCGTACAACGAGACCGTCTTCAGCGGCGCCCTGCTGGTGGCCATTCCCATCGCCCTGCTCGGCGGTCTCGTCTCCTTCTTCTCGCCCTGCGTCCTGCCGCTCGTGCCCGGCTATCTGAGTTACGTCACCGGGGTCAGCGGTACGGACCTGGCGGAGGCCCGGCGCGGCAGGGTGGTGGCGGGAGCCTCGCTCTTCGTCCTCGGCTTCACCGTCGTCTTCGCCTCCACCGGCGCCCTCTTCGGCTACTTCGGCCAGGAGCTCCAGGTGCACGCCGGGGTGCTCAACAAGATCCTCGGCGCCCTGATGATCCTTATGGGGATCTTCTTCATGGGGCTCCTGCCGGGCGTGACGCAGCGCGAGTTCCGCTTCCACAAGCGTCCGGTGGCCGGTCTTGCCGGTGCGCCGCTGCTGGGCGCCCTGTTCGGAATCGGCTGGACGCCCTGCATCGGCCCGACGCTCGCCTCCGTCCTGTCGCTCTCCGCCCAGCAGGCCACCGCCGGACGCGGGGCGATACTGACCGTCGCGTACTGTCTGGGACTCGGTGTCCCGTTCGTCCTGGCAGCGATCGCCTTCCGCAAGGCCCTCGGCGCGTTCGGCTGGGTCAAGCGGCACTACGCATGGGTCATGCGCATCGGCGGCGGCATGATGATCGCGACCGGAATCCTCCTGCTGACGGGCGTCTGGGACTCCCTCATGCAGGAGATGCAGGTCTGGTCAAACGGCTTCACTGTGGGGATCTGAGTCCATGAGCAACACGAACACCACGGAAGAGCGCGAGCTCGGCGCGGCCGGAGCGCAGCTCTCCACCGCCCCGCGTGAGGAGTCCGCCGGCACGGTTCCCGCGATGGGGGTCATCGGCTGGGCACGCTGGTTCTGGCGGCAGCTCACCTCGATGCGGGTCGCGCTGATCCTGCTGTTCCTGCTGTCTCTCGGCGCGATCCCCGGTTCGCTGATCCCGCAGAACAGCGTGGACGAGCTGAAGGTGCAGACCTTCCAGGCTGCCCACACCACGGTCACGCCGATCTACGAGAAGCTCCAGCTGTTCGACGTCTACAGCTCGGTGTGGTTCTCCGCGATCTACATCCTGCTGTTCGTCTCCCTCATCGGCTGCATCGTCCCGCGCACCGGCCAGTTCGTCGGCCAGCTGCGCAGCCGCCCGCCGGCCGCCCCGAAGCGGCTCACCCGGCTCCCCGCGTACACGACGTGGCGTACCGACTCCGAGCCCGAGCAGGTCCGCGAGGCCGCGGCCGCCATGCTCCGCAAGCGGCGCTTCCGCTCGCACGCGGTGGGTGACGCGGTCGCCGCCGAGAAGGGCTATCTGCGCGAGGCCGGGAACCTGATGTTCCACATCGCGCTGATCGTGATGCTGGTGGCCTTCGCCGCCGGGCAGCTCTTCAAGTCCGAGGGCGGCAAGCTGATCGTCGAGGGCGACGGCTTCTCCAACACGCTCACGCAGTACGACGACTTCAAGTCCGGTTCGCTGTACGACACCGACTCGCTCGCCCCGTTCAGCTTCACCCTCGACGACTTCGTCGGTACGTACGAGAAGAACGGCCCCCAGCGCGGCACCCCGCGCACCTACGAGGCCCGTGTGACGTACGCCGAGGGCGCCGACGGGAAGCCGAAGAAGTCCGTCATCCGGGTCAACGAACCGCTGGTCGTCGACGGCACCAAGGTCTATCTGATCTCGCACGGCTACGCCCCCGTCGTCACCGTCAAGGACGGCAAGGGCAAGGAGATCTACCGGACCGCCGTACCCCTGCTGCCCATCGACAACAACGTCACCTCGACCGGTGCGATCAAGGTGATGGACGGCTATCGCGACAAGAACGGCGAGAAGACCCAGCTGGGCTTCGAGGCGTTCTTCGTCCCGACGTTCGCCGGTGCGGGCAAGGGCACGATGTTCTCGCAGTTCCCCGGCGTGGAATACCCGGTGCTCGCCCTCAACGGCTTCCACGGCAGCCTCGGCGTGGACTCGGGCCTGCCGCAGAACGTGTACCAGCTGGACTCCTCCAAGATGACGGAGTTCAAGGACGCCGACGGGCAGAAGCTCAAGAAGCGGCTGCTTCCCGGCGAGACGATGGAGCTGCCCGACGGCGCCGGCTCGATCACCTTCGAGGGCGTCGAGGAATGGGCCAGCTTCCAGGTCTCGGAGCAGCCCGGCACCGGCTGGGCACTGGCCGGGTCGATCGCCGCGATCGCCGGGCTCGCCGGATCGCTGTTCATCCAGCGCCGCCGGGTGTGGGTCAGGGCCGTACGGGGAACGGACGGCGTCACCGTCGTCGAGATGGCCGGTCTGGGCCGAGCCGAGTCCGCGAAACTCCCCGAGGAGCTGGCCGATCTCGCGGTCGAGCTCAACAGTGTGGCGCCCACCGCGCCCGATGCCACGAACGTCCCGGAGAGCGATTCCGGGGCCGGTCCCGAAGTACCTTCCGAAGAACCTGCCGAAGGGGCTGAGAAGTGAATCTCGCCGCCGCAACCAACGAGAGCCTGGCGCACACCAGCAATGTGCTGATCTATTCGTCGATGGCCGTCTACACCCTCGCCTTCTTCGCGCACATCGCGGAGTGGGTGTTCGGCAGTCGCAGCAAGGTCGGCCGTACCGCCGCCGCGCTGGCCGGAACCCCGGCCTCCGCAGCATCCACGGTGACGGTGCAGGTCGCGCAGAAGGGCGGCGCCACCGCCGTCATGGACCGCCCGAAGGTCGTGACCCGTTCCGCTGCCGGGACCCGGGACGTCCCGGACGGCCCGGGTGCGGCCGGCGGCACGTTCAAGGGCGACCTGTGGGGGCGGATCGCCGTCTCGCTGACCGTGGTGGCGTTCCTCGTCGAGGCCGGTGGGGTCGTCGCCCGCGCCATGTCGGTGCAGCGTGCCCCCTGGGGCAACATGTACGAGTTCTCGATCACCTTCTCCACGGTGGCGGTCGGCACGTACCTCATCCTTCTCGCGCTGAAGAAGAACGTCCGCTGGATGGGCCTGATGCTCGTCACCACGGTCCTGCTGGACCTGGGTATCGCGACCACCACGCTCTACACGGACAGCGATCAGCTGGTTCCCGCGCTGCACTCCTACTGGCTGTGGATTCACGTCTCCACCGCCATCATCTGCGGCGCGGTGTTCTACCTCGGTGCGGTGGGCACGCTGCTCTACCTGTTCCGCGACAGCTACGAGAGCAAGCTCGCGAACGGTGGCTCGCCCGGTGCGTTCGCCCGGTCCGTGCTGGAGCGGCTGCCGTCGGCGTCGAGCCTGGACAAGTTCTCGTACCGCATCAACGCGGCCGTCTTCCCGCTGTGGACGTTCACGATCATCGCGGGCGCGATCTGGGCGGGCGACGCGTGGGGGCGCTACTGGGGCTGGGACCCCAAGGAGGTCTGGTCCTTCATCACGTGGGTCGCGTACGCCTGCTATCTGCACGCGCGTGCCACGGCGGGGTGGAAGGGCCGCAAGGCCGCGTATCTGGCTCTGATCGCGTTCGGTTGCTGGCTGTTCAACTACTACGGCGTGAACATCTTCGTCACTGGTAAGCACTCGTACGCGGGCGTGTAGCGGGCCTGGTTGTGCCGGGTGGGCGTGATTGCGGCACCCTGGAGGTATGAGCCCGACCGATGCGATCGAGCGAGGTACCAGCGAGACGCGCGACGGTACGCATGTGCTGAGGTTTACGCTGCGGCTGCCCCATCCCGTTCCGCGGGTGTGGGCAGCCGTTGCCGGTTCCGAAGGGTTGCGGAGCTGGCTCGCCGTTGCCGAGCCCTTCGAGCCGCGTATCGGCGGTGCGGTCACCCTGCGCCGGCTGAGCACCGGCCTGGAGGGGGCTGTCGCCGACGCCTCCGGCACGGTCACTGCCTGGGATGTCGAGCGGGTCGCCGAGTACACCGTCGGGGTGCCGCACGACCGCATCCGTTTCCATCTGGAACCGCCGCGCGGCGATCACGTCGTACTCCGCTTCACCCACGAGTTCCGCGGTGACGACGCCCTGCGCCTCGACCGCCTCGCGGCCTGGCACGAGCACTTCGAGCACCTCGTCGCCGCGCTCGAAGGACACCCCGTCGATCTGTCCCGGTGGACCCCCGCCAGACGGCGGGAGCTGCACGCGCTGTACGAGGCCGTGGCCCGCGCGGCAGCGCCCTCCTAGCGCCCTGACGGCGGCAGGCAGCGCCCTCCTAGCGCCCTGACGGCGGCAGGCAGCGGCGGTCGGGGGCGTGGCCCTCCGGCCAGGCGATCTCCACGAACCGCTGCACGCCCTTGTCCGTCAGCTCGACCACCGGAACCGCCTTGTTGTACGGGTTTCCGTGGTTGTCCAGGCAGATCCAGCCGCTGGCCCCCGCCACCTTCAGCGAGGACTTCACCTGCGGCCACTGGCTGCCCACGTCGGTCTTCGTGGGCAGCCGCCTGCCGTCCGGGGTCGCCTGCCGGATGCCGTGGACGGCCGTCGCCATCGCGTCGTACGCGATGATCACCTGGCCGTCCGTCAGCGTGGCCCGGCCCGTCGGGCCGATCGGCCCGACCGGCTTCTTCGCCACCTGGGCCAGCAGTTCCTGGAAGGCCCGGAAGTCCTGCGCGGAGCCGCCCGTCGCCGGTACCGGTGCGCCCTTCCTGGCGACCCAGGCGTCCGGGTGTGCCAGCGAGGCGTAGCGGACGGTCACCTTCCGGGTGAGTGCGCTCCGGTCCAGCTTTTCGTCCCCGCCGAGATACGAGCCCTCATCGCCGGTGAGCACGGTGAACGCCCGGTTCTGGCAACCGCGCCGCCCCAGCTCGTTGATGAACTGCCGCAACTGGGTGTGGCGCCCGGCGAAGAACACCGTCTCCGCGTCCGTATCGCAGATCAGATGCGTGATCTGCTTGAACGTATTGGACGTGGTGCCCTCGTCCGTCGCGTCCGGCGGCGAGGTGAACAACTGCGCCTCGTACTTCGTGCCCTTCACCAGCGCCGTGAACGCCGCCTTCAGCGTGTCCGTGTAGTGGTCCCCGGTACGCGTGTCCTGGACCAGCAGCGCCTTGTCGGCCTCCACCTTGCCGAACTGCGCCAGCGCCCGCGCCTCGTCCCGGTTGGTGGGCGAGACCCGTGCGAGGCCAGGGAACGGGTCCCCGCCGGGCCCGTTGGCGATGTCGTCGGCCGTGATCGTGGTTCCGACGACCGCGATCCGCGCCTTCGTCAGCGCCTGGACCGCGAGCTTCACCTCGGAGCTGCTGGTGGCGACCCCGGACACGGCGCGCAGCTGGTCGGGCGCGTCCGTCATGGTCTTCAACCGGTCGACTGTCGGCTCCCAGAAGACGTTGTTCTTCCCGGTGTTGGCGAGCACCAGCCGGATCTTCGGTACCTGGGAGTTCGACAGATGGTTGGCCCGGTACTGCTCGGCGAACGCACCCTGCAGCTCGCGCTGCATCTTCCGGCCCATGGATTTGTCGGTCGACGTCAGCGGAAGCAGCAGGGCGACCGTCGCGTACTCGCCCGCCTTCAGGGTCCCGTTCTCCTGGCCGATCGCCGCGGCGACCTCCGTCAGGTTCTTCATCCCGAAGTCGTAGCCCGAACCGGACACCCCCACGCACTCGTCGCTGCCCGACGGGCGCTCCACACCCGGCACACAGCTCCGGTCCTCCGGCGTGGTCACACGGTCGATGCCGTACCAGCCGGCCCCCGTCACGAGCGCCGCCACGACGACCGTCGTGACGATCCTCTGCCGGGTCGTGTACCAGACGCGATAACGCAGCGGATTACGCATCCGAGCCACCGTCCCCCTGTCGGTCCCGTCGGTCCGGTGCCCCGTCCGGCGGGGTCCCCGGCGGCATGGACAACGGTCGCCATGCCCTGATGTCCCGCGGCCAGTGCGTCGCCGCGTCCCACAGCACCGCGTTGCCCGTCAGATGCCTGCCGGACAACTGCCGCAGCTCGTGCGCCATCTTGTCGGTCACCTCGTCGTCCGGCAGGGCCAGCGGATCGGACAGCAGCCACACGGCGTGCAGCAGCCGCCGCATCCGCAACTGGAACGCCGCCGCCTCTTCGTCGAGCCCGGCGAGCCCCGTCCGCTCCTCGGGCAGCGGCCCCGCGGCCACGTCGTGGCCGAGGGCGACCGCCCGCCGCGGATCGGGCCCGGGCATCCCGCGTTCACGGGGATACGGCGCCGAGCCGATCAGCCGCAGCTCGCCCAGCCAGCCCAGGACGTCGGGCCGCGGGAAGCGCACCCGCAGATGCGTCACGCACGCCGCGTCCCGGCCCAGCAGCAGTTCCTCGTGCAGCCGGTGCGCCGCGCTCGCCGCGCCCCCCGCCTGGTACACCTCGCGCAGCGACTCGTGGACCGCGCGCCACACCGCGTACCGCGGATGGTCGTCGTCCTGGAAACGCAGCCGGTGCAGCAGCAGCGACCGCAGCAACGGGTCGGCGACGAAGTGGTCGGGGCCGACCTGCCAGTCCTCCGCGCGCAGCACGTCCCGTACCCGCAACGCCACATCGCCGTCCAGGGATTCGCCCCGCAGCCGGACCCTGGCCAGCAGCCTCGCCGACTCCTCGCCGTGCGCGGCGGCCAGCACACTCAGGACGTCCAGGCGCTGCCCCGGCAGCAGCCGCCGCAGCAGCTCGTCCGCCAGCCGCACCGGCTCCCGGTCCTCGCGGACCCGCACCGTGCAGTCCAGCAGCGCGCCCGGTACCAGCGAACCCTGCTGGTCCGCCTCGCCCGCCGCCTGCGCGAACAGCGCCACCCCCAGCGGCCGGCCGCCCGTCAGCCGGTGCACCCCGCGCGCCAGACCGGCCGGCGTACGAGCCTCCGGATCGTGGCGCTCGAACGCGGCCTGGGCATGCGCCGCGCTCAACGGAGTGAGGCCCACCGCGAGAATCCCCGAGGTCACCTCCGTACCGCGGGCCCAGTGCGAGGCGTGCGCGACTTCCGGCAGCCGGTGGTGGACGGCGTGCCGCAGCCCCTCGTGGTCGCGGGAGCGGGAAGCGGCGAAGAAGACGATCTGGTCGCGGCGGCCGCCCGCCCGCGCCCGCAGCACCGGCTCGACGAGCTGCCGGCCGAGCGCGTTGTGCGCGTTGTCCAGGAGGATCACCGGACGGCCCCGGCGCATTCCCAGCGCCGTACCCCGGTAGGCGCGGTACACATCCTCGACCAGCGCCCCGACGAGATGGTCCTCGGCCCGTCTGCGCAGATCCCCGCCCCGCTCGAAGTCGACCGCGAGCTGCCGCAGCCCGATCCGGCCGTCACCCCCGGCGTGCGGATAGGCGCCGTACCAGTCGACGGTACGGCGCTGGAACCGGCTGAAGGTCTCTTCGAGCACCGATTCCACGGTCGCCTCGGCGATCAGCCCGGCCAGCGGCGCGACCGCGTCGAACGCCGTCGCCGCCAGCTTCGTCAGCACCTTCGTGACCCAGCCCCCCGCCGCGCCCGGCCGGGAGTCCACGGTCGCGAGCACCGGCCCGAGCGACTGGAGATCGCGCTGCGCCTGCGTCTCGTCCTCACGGCTCCAGGCGATGGATGCCACCGCCACGAGGCCCAGGCTGAGCCGGGGGAACTGCACCGGCTTCGCCGCCCGCACCCTCGGCGTCAGCTGGACGGCCAGCGCGGGCAGCGCCCCGGTGACCGGCGTCCAGCCCGGCCCCGGGTCCTCCGGCGGCGCGACCGCCTCGCAGTCGATCAGGGCGACCGGGGTGATCTCCCGGTACACATGGCGCAGTTGCTTGAGCGTCGCGGTCTTGCCCATGCCGCGGCCACCGGTCAGCACGACCACTGGCGGGTCGTCGCGGTGCTCGTACGGCGCCTTGGCCGAGCCGTACGGAGTGAGACCCGTCAGACGTGCCGCCAGGCCGTCGTTGCCTAAAATCGCCTCGCGTCCGTACAGCTCTCTGTCCACCGCACCCCCAGTGCCGACACCCCGTACGACCTGTCACAGCGTCAACAACAGAATATCGGCCGGGTGTTGGAGGAGGGTGACGATTTTCGAACGATCCGTGCCGGAAGGGCGACGTGGCGTGATCAGCCCTTCGGCGGGCTCGGGTCCTCGGACGACGTCCCGCTCTCGCCGTCGCCACGCTTCAGCTCTTCCTCGCGGCGGCGCAGGTCCGCCTCCCAGTCCTTGAGGACGGACTCGTCCTTCTCGTTCTCGTCCTTGAGCGACTTCAGGAAGTCGGGATTGTCGTCGGGCGCCACCCACTCGTGGCGGTGGTTGCGGTGCCACTCCGAAGGCGTACGGCCTCCGGCGGGCGCCACGCGCATCTTGCCCGCGGCGAACCACACGATCGGGCCCACGATCCAGAACAGCAGAATGATGAAGACCCAGGCCAGTTTCGGAAGGTGCTTGGCCTCGTCCTCCGGGGTATTCAGACAGTCGATGAACGCGTAGATCGTCAGTGCCAGCGGCAGGAGGTAGATCAAGGCCCTGAGCATGATGGAAGGGTCCCCCGAGAAGAGGTGAGGGGGCGCACTGTCCCGCCCCGGTGACGGGCCCAGGGTAGCGGGTGGCCGATACTGGACGGCATGGCTTACGACGATCTTCGTTCCCTGCTCCGGGCTCTGGAGCGCGAGGGCGATCTCAAGCGCATCAAGGCCGAGGTCGACCCGCATCTGGAGGTCGGCGAGATCGTCGACCGGGTGAACAAGGCAGGCGGGCCCGCGCTGCTCTTCGAGAACGTCAAGGGGGCGACCATGCCCCTGGCCATGAACGTCTTCGGGACGGACCGGCGGCTCCTCAAGGCGCTCGGGCTGAAGTCCTACGCCGAGATCAGCGAGAAGATCGGCGGGCTTCTCAAGCCGGAGCTGCCGCACGGTTTCGTCGGGGTCCGCGAGGCGTTCGGGAAGCTCGGCTCGATGGTGCACGTGCCGCCGAAGAAGGTGAAGTCCGAGCAGGCTCCCGTCCAGGAGGTCGTCCTCACCGGCGACGACGTGGACCTGGAGCAGCTGCCGGCGCTCTTCACCTGGCCCAAGGACGGCGGCTCCTTCTTCAACCTGGGGCTCACGCACACGAAGCACCCCGAGACCGGCATCCGGAATCTGGGGCTCTACCGCCTTCAGCGCCACGACAAGCGCACCATCGGCATGCACTGGCAGATCCACAAGGACAGCCACAACCACTACCAGGTCGCCGCGAAGCGCGGCGAGCGGCTGCCCGTCGCGATCGCTTTCGGGGCGCCGCCCGCCGTGACGTACGCCTCCACCGCGCCGCTGCCCGGTGACATCGACGAGTACCTCTTCGCGGGCTTCATCCAGGGCAAGCGGATCGAGATGGTCGACTGCAAGACCGTGCCGCTCCAGGTCCCGGCGCAGGCCGAGGTCGTCATCGAGGGATGGCTGGAGCCGGGGGAGATGCTGCCGGAGGGGCCGTTCGGCGACCACACCGGCTTCTATACGCCGCAGGAACCGTTCCCCGCGCTGACGATCGACTGCGTGACCATGCGGAAGCGTCCGCTGATCCAGTCGATCGTGGTGGGCCGGCCGCCGACCGAGGACGGGCCGCTGGGGCGGGCCACGGAGCGGTTCTTCCTGCCGCTCCTGAAGATCATCGTGCCCGACATCGTGAACTACCACCTGCCCGAGGCGGGCGGTTTCCACAACTGCGCGATCGTCTCGATCGACAAGAAGTACCCGAAGCACGCGCAGAAGGTCATGAGCGCCATCTGGGGCGCGCACATGATGTCGCTGACCAAACTGATCGTGATCGTGGACTCCGACTGCGATGTCCACGACCTCCACGAGGTGGCGTGGCGGGCGCTCGGGAACACCGACTACGCACGGGACCTGACCGTCGCCGAAGGACCGGTCGATCATCTCGACCACGCCTCCTACCAGCAGTTCTGGGGCGGCAAGGCGGGTATCGACGCGACGAGGAAGTGGCCCGAGGAGGGCTACACCCGGGACGGCGGCTGGCCCGACATGGTCGAGTCCGACCCGGAGACGGCCGCGAAGGTCGACCGTCGCTGGAAGGAGTACGGCCTGTGAGCGCCTCCGCCGCCGCACTGCCTCAGCCCGGCAGGACCAAGGCGTTCCTCAGGCTGGTCATGATCGAGCACTCGGTCTTCGCGCTGCCCTTCGCGTACATCGCGGCGCTGACCGCGATGTTCCAGGTGGACGAGACCATCCACTGGGGCACGCTGCTGCTCGTCACGCTCGCGATGGTCGGGCTGCGGACGTTCGCGATGGCCGCCAACCGGATCATCGACCGGGAGATCGACGCCCGTAACCCCCGTACCGCGAGCCGTGAACTGGTCACCGGCGCGGTGTCGGTGAAGTCGGCGTGGACCGGGGCCCTCCTCGCGCTCGTCGTCTTCCTCGGTGCGGCGGCCCTGCTGAACCCGCTCTGTCTGGTGCTGGCGCCGCTCGCCGTCGTGCCGATGGTCGTGTACCCGTACGGCAAGCGGTTCACGAACTTCCCGCACGCCATCCTGGGTCTCGCCCAGGCCATGGGGCCGGTCGGCGCCTGGCTCGCGGTGACGGGCAGCTGGTCGTGGGACGCGGTGATCCTGGGGCTGGCCGTCGGGATCTGGATCGGCGGCTTCGATCTGATCTTCGCGTGCCAGGACGTGCAGGCCGACCGTGCGCACGGGGTGCTCTCGTTCCCCGCGCGCTTCGGGATTCCGGCGGCGCTGTGGGGTGCGCGGGTCTGCCATGCGGTGACGACCGGCATGCTGGTCTGGTTCGGTCTGGCGACCGGGGCGGAGCTGCTCTACTGGGTCGGCATGGTGATCGTCGCCGTGGCCTTCGTGTACGAGCACCGGGTGGTGCGCCCGCACGATCTGTCCCGGCTGAACCGTGCGTTCTTCTCGGTCAACGGGTTCATCGGCATCGCGCTGTTCGCCTGCGCGCTGCTCGATCTGCTGGTGCGTGGCCTCACGCCGTGACGTTGATGGCGGGATCGCGGGGGCGGCGGAATGCGAACGCCGCCGCCACCCCGCCGATCAGGCCGAAGAGGTGCCCCTGCCAGCTGATACCGGAGTCGGTGGGCAGTGCGCCCCAGAGGATCGAGCCGTAGACCGCGGCGACGATCACGCCGACCACGATGTCGAGCGGGCGCCGGTCCACGAAGCCGCGGACCAGCAGATAGCCGAAGAGGCCGAAGACCGCACCGGACGCGCCGAGCGTGACGGTGTGGGACGGGGCGGTCAGCCAGACGCCCAGGCCGCCGATCACGATGACGGTGAGCACGACGGCGGCGAACCGGCGCAGCCCGGCGAGCGCCGCGATGAAGCCGAGCACCAGCAGCGGGATGCTGTTGGACGCCACGTGGTCCCAGCCGCTGTGCAGGAATGCGGACGGCACGACGTCGAGCAGTTCCGACGGCTCCCGCGGGCTGATTCCGTACGTGTCGAGTGAATGCCCCGTCGCCGTGTCGATGCCTTCGAGCGCCCACAGCAGGGCGACCCAGCCCAGCATCAGGACGCCGGCTGCGATGGCCCGCGCGCCGGTGGCCGTGGCGGTGGCGGAGTTACGGATGCCGGTCATGGCTCCCCCTGTCCCGGGCCCGCACAGTCCTGGCCCTCACCTGTCGGAACGCCCCGGGGCCCTGACTCGGTTCCTGGTACGGGGTGCCGGATAGGCTCATAGATGTGAAATCCGGGACTTCGATGAGTCAACAGCGGCGGCGGCCTTGGATTGTCGGGGTGTCCGGTGCGTCAGGGACCCCGTTCGCGGCCTCGGTCCTGCGGGGGCTGCTGGCCGCCGGGGAGAGCGTGGACCTCGTGGTCAGCCGTGCCTCGCGGCTGACCCTGCTGGACGAGACCGGGATCGCTTTCCGCGACGCGCACTGGCGCGAGGATCTGCGCGGCTGGCTGGCACGGGGCGCTGACGGGAAGCCGGACACCTTCGCGGTGAGCGAGGCGGACCTCGACGGCGTACGGCACTGGGCGGCCGGCGATCTGGCGGCCGGGCCGTCCTCGGGGTCGTACCCGGCGAAGGGGATGCTGATCGTTCCGGCGTCGACGGCCTGTGTGGCCGGGGTGGCGCTGGGTCTGTCGAAGGATCTGCTCCAGCGGGCCGCGAGCGTGACGCTCAAGGAGCGGCGGAAGCTGGTCGTCGCGGTGCGCGAGACTCCGCTGAGTGGTCAGACGCTGAAGCAGATGGTCGCGCTGGACGAGGCGGGCGCCGTGGTGCTGCCCGCCTCTCCGGCGTTCTACGCGGGCGCGACGCATATCCAGGATCTGGTGGATTTCGTCGCGGGGCGGGTGCTGGACGCGGCAGGGGTGCCGCATCAGCTCTACCGCCGCTGGGAGGGAGAGCTCGGTGGCTCCCGGTCCTGATGCTGCTCGCGAGGGGTGCGGGTCAGCGCTTCTTTAGTGCGCGCGGGGTCCGGGCCTTGTCGATCCGGAGCGCGGCGGCGGGCTGGTGGGCACGCGAGCGGTTGGCCAGGTCCTGCAGCTCGCGCATCCGGGCGTAGGCCATCTCGATCGTGTACACGGTGAAGT
Organism: Streptomyces sp. NPDC057136; assembly: GCF_042670885.1. NCBI lineage: Bacteria > Bacillati > Actinomycetota > Actinomycetes > Kitasatosporales > Streptomycetaceae > Streptomyces > Streptomyces sp. NPDC057136. The sequence continues at coordinate 102,563 of NZ_JBHUUV010000014.1, read as the reverse complement.
TCACTCCTGAAGATTCGAAAGCATTTCTTGGATGTTCTGAAAGATTTGCAGGCCTTGAAGCCTGCATGCCTTAGATTCTATACGTAAACTCGCGGTACTGCTGAACAATGGAAGGTTTCAGTCATATGGACGCGGTGGACAGGCAGCTCATCCAGGCCCTCAGGGAGAACGGCAGGGCCTCGTACGCCGAGCTGGGACGGCTCGTCGGGCTCTCCGGGCCCAGCGTCACCGACCGCATCAATCGGCTGGAAACCGCCGGTGTCATCACCGGCTACCGCGCCACGGTCGACTCCGCCTCGCTGGGGCTCGGGGTCACGGCGCTGATCGGTATCTCGCTCTCCGACGCCGCTGACCACGAGGACGTGGCGCACCGGCTGAAGGACCTGGCGGAGATCGAGGACTGCTGGTTCATCGCGGGCGACGACTCGTACATGCTCAAGGTCCGCGTCGGTGACGTGGACGGCCTGGAGAAGACGATCCGCAGGCTGAGCGGTACGAAGGGGGTCTCCCGGACGCGTACGACGATCGTGCTGTCCACGAAGTGGGAGAACCGGGTCGGGGAGCTGCCCGAGGAGAGCTGACGCGAAGCGGCAGAGGGGGTCCCTCCAGCCCGAAGGGTGGGGGAGTACGGTGGTCGAAGCCTGTTACACGGAGATATGGGAGGCGCCCTAGTGGACGCGGGACTCAAGCGCGAGCTGGAGGAGAAGGTCCGGGCCGGCGAGCGGCTGACCCGCGAGGACGGGATCGCCCTCTACGAGTCCGACGACCTGGCGTGGCTGGGCGGACTGGCCCATGAGGTGCGTACGCGCAAGAACGGCGACGTCGTTCACTTCAACGTCAACCGTCACCTCAACATGACCAACGTATGCACCGCGTCCTGTGCGTACTGCTCGTTCCAGCGCAAGCCGGGCGAGAAGGACGCGTACACGATGCGTATCGAGGAGGCCGTCCGCCTCGCCAAGGCGATGGAGAACGAGAACCTCACCGAGCTGCACATCGTCAACGGGCTGCACCCCACCCTCCCGTGGCGTTACTACCCGCGCTCGCTCAGCGCGCTGAAGGAAGCCCTGCCGAACGTGGGGCTCAAGGCGTTCACGGCGACGGAGATCCACCACTTCGAGACGATCTCCGGGCTCACCGCCTCCGAGATCCTCGACGAGCTGATCGAAGCCGGTCTGGAATCACTGACCGGCGGCGGCGCGGAGATCTTCGACTGGGAGGTCCGCCAGCACATCGTCGACCACGACACCCACTGGGAAGACTGGTCGCGCATCCACCGTCTCGCGCACGAGAAGGGGCTCAAGACCCCGGCGACGATGCTGTACGGGCACATCGAGGAGCCCCGTCACCGCGTCGACCACGTGCTGCGGCTGCGGGAGATGCAGGACGAGACCGGCGGTTTCCAGGTCTTCATCCCGCTGCGCTACCAGCACGACTTCGTGGACATGAAGGACGGCAAGGTCCGCAACAGGCTCCAGGCGCGGACGACGATGGCGACGGGCGCGGAGGCGCTGAAGACCTTCGCGGTCTCGCGGCTCCTCTTCGACAACGTGCCGCACGTCAAGGTCTTCTGGGTGATGCACGGCGTGCAGACCGCCCAGCTCGCCCTTCAGCACGGCGCCGACGACATGGACGGCTCGGTCGTCGAGTACAAGATCACGCACGACGCGGACAACTACGGCACGCCGAACAAGCTCGGCCGTGACGATCTGTTGGACCTGATCCGTGACGCGGGCTTCCGGCCCGTGGAGCGGAACACCCGGTACGAGATCCTGCGCGAGTACCCGGGTCCGGACGCCGGCCGGCGCGAAGAGCCGCAGCCGATGCGCGTCTGACCTTCCTGGCGCACCTGTTCTGTGCGAAAGCCCCGGCCGTCGCCGGGGCTTTCTCGCGGTTCGGACACCGTTTGAGGTCACTCTTTGTAATACATAACATCGATTTATGGCGCTTACATTCGAGCTGGACCCCGCCTTCGACCGGCCCCTGCACGACGGCATCACCGCACTCTGGGCCGATGTCACCGACGCGGGCGGCGCCGTCGGCTTCGTACCGCCCGCGAACCACGACGAGATCCGGCCCGAGCTGCTCAGGCATCTTGCCGCGATCGCCGAGGGCCGCACCCGGCTCCTGGTCGGCTACGACGAGGGCGGCGCCGTCGCCGCCACCGTCTTCCTCGCCCGCACCACCCACCGGCTGATGACCCACTGGGTGCTCATCCATACGGTGATGGTCCACCCACGCCTCCAGGGGCAGGGCCTCGGCCGGGAACTCATGGCGGCGGCGGCCGACGCGGCCCGCGCGACCGACGGCATCGAGGCCATCCGCCTGACCTGCCGGGGCGGCACCGGGGCCGACCGCTTCTACGCCTCCTGCGGCTACAAGGAGGTGGGCCGCGTGCCCGGCGCGATCCGCGTCGCCCCGGGCGACGACCGCGACGACGTCATCATGCTTCTCCCGCTCTTTCCCCCGCCGCGCGCAGCCGACGCGGTAGCCCCCTGAACCACGTGAATTCGGGTCATGCTTCACTGGTCGGGCAGGTTTTGTGACGTGTCGTACGTAGAGAGAGGGTCAGCCGTGTCCGCTGCCAAGCCGAGCGCAACGATCCGGTACACCGCGTTGCGCCTGTTGATCTTCGTTGGCTGCTTCTTCGCCGCCGGTGTGGCGGTCCACTTCGGAATCCTGCCGGCCGGGCTCAAGGGCTCCAACTTCATCTGGGTCATGCTGCTCGGCCTGCTGCTCTCGGCGCCGCTCAGCTACATACTCCTGCGCAAGCAGCGTGACGAGATGTCCGAGCAGCTCGTCACGAAGGTCGACCGGACCAAGGCCCGCCTGGAGGCCAACCGGACCCGCGAGGACGCCGTCCAGTAAGCCCGCAGCCGGTAAGCGGAGCGTAAGCTTCCTCACACTCGCGCCCCCGGGCGCCCGAAACCCCAGGCCGGAGCCACCTTCCCCAAGCTCTTAATGAGCAGGGGAGACCCCATCCAGCGCTGGGGTTTCGCCGTTTCCCGGCGCCTTGCGAGGAGTACCGGCGCGTCCTCTTGCCAAAGAAGACCTTTGAGGTTCTCAAAGTACAAGTGTTAACGTGTTCGACATGAAGACAGCAGTGCGCCCCCGCCATGCCGCGAGCATCCCGCTCGTGGCGCGCCTGCATGTCGATCTCTGCCGCTGTATGTCCGCGGTCTGTTGCCGCAACGTCTGAACCGGCACCATGCAGCGGCGCCGCCCTTGTCGCGGGCGCCGCACCCCCGTCCCCGTTCGACCGCGCGACCCGTACGTGTGTCCTCGTACGTCGCGCTGCGTCCCCCAGGAGTGTGTCCGTGTCCGCGAACTCCGCGTCCACCACCACCGGCACCGGTAAGCCCTCCGGCGCCGGTACCGGTTTCCGTATACCGAAGGTCCCGTTCTGGGCCCAGATCGTCACCGGTCTGGTCCTCGGTGTCCTCCTCGGCTGGCTCGCCCGCAGCCAGGACATCGACTGGCTCTACACCACGCTCGACCAGGTCGGCCACATCTTCGTCCAGCTGCTCAAGCTGGCCGTCGCGCCCCTCGTCTTCTTCGCGATCCTGGTGTCGATCACCAACCTGCGCAAGGTCAACAACGCCGCCAGGCTCGCCACCCGCACGCTGCTCTGGTTCATGATCACCTCGCTGATCGCCGTGGCCATCGGCCTCGCGATCGGCCTGATCACCAACCCGGGCGCCGGCACCGGCCTCACCCCGAAGGACGGCGCCAAGCCGGAGAGCGCCGGCTCCTGGCTGGACTTCCTGACCGGCATCATCCCCACGGACATCATCACGCCGTTCACCGAGCTGAACGTCCTGCAGATCGTCTTCATGGCGGCCGTCGCCGGTATCGCCGCGCTCCAGCTCGGTGACAAGGCCAAGCCGATCCTCGCGCTCAGCGAGTCGATCCTCGAGCTCCTCCAGAAGGCCCTGTGGTGGGTCATCCGCCTGGCCCCGCTCGGCACCGTCGGCCTCATCGGCTACGCGATCGCCGACTACGGCTGGGACCTGATCGGCAAGTACGCGACGTTCACCGCCGACGTCTACATCGGTTGCGCCCTGGTGATGTTCGTCGTCTACCCGCTGCTGCTCGCGACGGTCGCCAAGGTCAGCCCGCTCCAGTTCTTCAAGGGCGCCTGGCCCGCGATCCAGCTGGCCTTCGTCTCCCGCTCCTCGGTCGGCACGATGCCCGTCACCCAGAAGGTCACCGAGCGTCTCGGTGTCCCGAAGGAGTACGCGTCCTTCGCGGTGCCGTTCGGCGCCACCACGAAGATGGACGGCTGCGCCGCGATCTACCCGGCGCTGGCGGCGATCTTCATCGCGCAGATCTTCGATGTGCAGCTCGGCATCGGTGACTACATCCTGATCGCGTTCGTCTCGGTCATCGGTTCGGCGGCCACCGCGGGTCTCACCGGTGCAACGGTCATGCTGACGCTGACCCTCTCGACGCTGGGCCTCCCGCTGGAGGGCGTCGGTCTGCTGCTGGCGATCGACCCGATCCTGGACATGATGCGCACCGCCACGAACGTGGCAGGACAGGCGCTGGTCCCGGTGATCGTCGCCTCCCGCGAGAAGATCCTCGACCACGACGCGTACAACTCGGCCTCGGCCTCCCCGGTCGAAGAGATCGAGAACAGTGACGTCGATGTCGATGTCGATGTCGATGCGGACCGCAAGGACGCCGTACCGGTCCCCGCGTAAGGCAACCTGTTGTGACATCGAGTGCCCCGGATCAGCCGATCCGGGGCACTCGTGCGTCCGGCGCGTGCGTACGGCACTCGTGCGTCAGGGGCTGACGAACCTGACCTCCGGGTTGCCCGGTGTCGGGCCGTCCAGGAGCGGCCGGTGGATGCCGCGCAGATGCTGGTCGAAGAAGGCCGTGACGTACTCCCGGGTGATGACGGTCGACCGCTCGCCGGAGATCGGTGTCTCGGGGTCCTCGATGCCCAGTTGCTGGGCGAGCGCCGGGATGTCGGTGAAGGAGAAGTGGCCCGAGCCGTCGACCGTCAGCCAGCGCTTCCAGCCGTCCAGGGCCGGCCAGCCACTGTCCCAGCTGTCGTCGCCGCCGGGGCTGTGGTCGGCGGTGGAGCCCAGCATCAGGAACGGCCGGTCGCCGAGGCCGGTTGCGGGGACCGGGTCGGCGAAGGTGCCGTCCATGTTGATCCCGGCGTGCACGCGCGGGTCGGTGGCCATCGTCGACGCGGCGGCGCTGCCGCCGATGGAATGGCCAGCGACCCCGATCCGCTGCCGGTCGATGACGCCGGCCCGGTGCCAGGCCGGGTGGCGCCCGGTCAGCCGGTCGATGACGAACGAGAGGTCGGCGGCCCGGCCCTCGGACACCAGCTCCATGCCCTCGGGCCCGGTCTCCCTGACCCGGTCGCAGGCGACGCAGGTGAGCACCCGCCCGCCGGGGAACGCGGTGCCGGTCGACTCGTAGGCGTGGTCGACGGTCGCCACGACGTATCCACGGCTCGCCAGTTCCTCGGCGAGGCCGGTGAGGGTCGTACGCGGCGTGGAGAAGCCGGGGGAGAGCACCACCAGCGGGAAGCGGCCCCGGGCGGCGGGGGCGTGGGTGCGGGCATAGGTGCGGGTGGTCGCGACGGTGGTGGCGGGGACGGCGTCCTCCAGGCCCTTGCCCGCCAGCAGCAGCCGGGCCTCCTCCGTGGTCATGTACGGCGCGGGCCTGCCGCCGGTGCCCGGCCGCGCCGGGTAGGTGACGGACACCATCAACTCCCGTGCGCCCGCTGTCGGGACCCAGGGGTCGAGGCGGCTCGTGTCGGTCAGATGCAGGGTGTCGCGGCCGGTCGCGTACGGGCCGGTGGGGCGGGGCAGTTCCAGTAAGGAGTGGGAGGCGGAGACGGCTTCGGTGGCCGGGGCCGCATCCGGTGCGGAGAGGGCCGTGGCGGCGGTGGCGGGTGTCGCGAGGAGCAGGGTCAGGGCGAGCGCCGCGACGGCTGCCCGGCTGCGGTGACTGGTCATGCACGCAACGCTAGGACGCGGCCGTGGCCGCCACATCGCCCCCGGGAGGTACGCCGTCTCCGACCCTGGACGGACGGCGGAGAGCCGGTTTTCCCCTACCCCCGTCGGGGTTGGCGGGCGTCGTGCGAGGGCGGTTTCGTGCGTTGCGCAGGGGCAGTTCGGGGGCCGCTTTCGGCCAAGGGAGCGGGACTGTGCGTACGGGGGGTGCGGGACCCGCGACATACTCTTGCCGAGGAGTGGCGCAGTCGGGGGTGGGAGGAATATGTCGTGGGAGTTGTGAAGAGCAAACGGATGCCACGCGCCGTGCGTGAGCAGCAGATGATGGATGCCGCGGTGCGGACGTTCGGGCAGCTCGGCTACCGGGCCGCCTCGATGGACGAGATCGCGGAGCTGGCCGGTGTGTCCAAGCCGCTGGTCTATCTGTACCTGAATTCCAAGGAGGAACTCTTCACCGCCTGTATCCGCCGCGAGGCAAAGGCGCTGGTGGAAGCGGTACAGGTCGGAGTGGAGCCGGGACTGTCCGCCGACCGCCAACTATGGGCCGGGCTGCGGGCGTTCTTCATGCACACGGCGGAGAACCCGGACGGCTGGGCGGTGTTGCACCGACAGGCACTGACGCACGGGGAGCCGTTCGCCACCGAGGTAGTGGTGATGCGGAACGAGATCGTTGCGTTCGTGACGGGTCTGATCGGGGCCGCTGCGCGCGAGGCGCACCACGATCCGGCGCTCCCCGACCGGGATGTCGCCGGGCTGGCGCAGGCGCTCGTGGGGGCCGCGGAGGCGCTGGCCGGGTGGGCGAACGACACCCCTGGGGTCTCGGCGAAGGAGGCCGCGGCCACCCTGATGAACTTCTCCTGGGCCGGCCTGGAGAACCTGATGAACGGCCGGCCCTGGCAGCGGGAGAGCTGAGCCGGACAGGCCCTAGGGCCTGTCCTGGGCCGTCCTTCCGGTGAGGTGGACGCGGCCGGTGACGTCGCGCAGTTCGAATGCGTTGCCCGTACGTGTGGTGTCTGACGCGTACGTCACGGTGGACGGCAGCAGGACGGGGGCCCTGAAGTCGGCCCGTACATGCCGGACGCGGCCCGGTTCGCCGGTCTCGGCGAGGCAGCGGGCGACGGTCCACATGCCGTGCGCGATGGCCCGCGGGAAGCCCAACAGCCGGGCGGTGAGCGGATACAGGTGGATCGGGTTGCGGTCACCGGACACGGCGCCGTAGCGCCGCCCGAGATCCGCGGCCAGCGGCCACTCGGCAACGACGGGCAGTGTGGCGGGCGTGGTGGGCGATGGTGGAAGGGTGGGCGGGGGCATGGACCCCGTGCCCTGCTGTGTTCCGTGGCGGGAGAGGTAGCCGCTCCGCGACTCCCACACCAGCTCACCCGCGAGCCGCGCCTCCGTCACCATCGTGACCTCGGTGCCCCGCCGGTGGGGCCTCAACTCATCCGCGTACACCGAGAGTTCGAAGGCATCCTGTGGCTTCGGGATCCGGTGGCGGGTGATCTCGATCCAGGTGTGGACGAGCCCGACGACGGGCAGCGGGAAGGCCCGGTCCGTCATCAGCCGCATGGCCGGGGCGAAGCCCAGGACGTGGGGGTACGTGAGCGGCAGCGCGCCCGACTCGGAGAAGCCGCAGATCCTGCTGTACGCGGCGAGGCGGCCGGGTTCCACGGGTGCGGGCGGGAGGGTGAGCCGGGTGGCGGGCAGTTCGGCGCCGGGCCGGCCGGCCTGCTTGAACGGGGACGTGACGGCCCCGCGTACGAGGGAAGCGATCGGGCTCGGCATCCGTTTCACGCCCCCAGGAGGCTCTGGCCGCAGACCCGCAGGACCTGGCCGTTGACGGCGCTGGACGCGGGCTGTGCGAACCAGGCCGTCGCCTCGGCGACATCGACCGGAAGTCCGCCCTGGGAAAGGGAGTTCATGCGTCGGCCCGCCTCGCGGATGAAAAAGGGCACGGCGGCGGTCATCTTCGTCTCGATGAAGCCGGGGGCGACCGCGTTGACCGTGACGCCGTGGTCGGCGGCGGCGCGCGGGGCGAGGGAGCGGACGAGGCCGATGATGCCCGCCTTGCTGGTCGCGTAGTTGGTCTGGCCGTTGTTGCCCGCGATCCCGGCGATGGACGCGGTGGCGACGATCCGGCCGCCCCGGTTGAGCGTGCCCGCCTTGAGCAGGGCGTCGGTGGTGCGCAGCACGCTGTCGAGGTTGACCTCGATGACGGAGGCCCAGCGCTCGGCGGGCATGTTGGCGAGTCGCCGGTCGCGGGTGATGCCCGCGTTGTGGACCAGGATGTCGAGGCCGTCCGGGGCGACGGCCGCGATGCGGTCGGCGGCGTCGGGTGCGGTGATGTCCAGGGGGAGTGCGGTGGCGCCCAACCGGTTGGCGGTGCGCACGAGTTCGTCCCTCGACTGCGGGATGTCCAGACAGATCACGGTGGCTCCGTCCCGGGCGAGCACGGAGGCGACCGAGGCGCCGATCCCGCGTGCGGCGCCGGTGACCAGGGCGGTGCGGCCGGTGAGGGGTGCGGCCCAGTCGGGGACCGGGTCGGGCGTGGCGGCGCTGAGTTCGATGACCTGGCCGCTGACGTACGCGGACTTGGGGGAGAGCAGGAAGCGGAGGGTGGACTCGGCGGCGGTGACGCCCTCGGCTCCGGGGGCGATCCGGAGCAGTTGGGCGGTGGAGCCCTTGCCGGCCTCCTTGCCCAGGGAGCGTACGAACCCTTCGAGTCCCTGCTGGGCCGCCGCCTGGTGGTGGTCCTCGGGGGAGGGCCGGGCGCCGAGGACGACGACGCGGCCGCCCGGGGCGAGGGAGCGTATGACGGGGTGGAGCGCGGCGTGCACGCCGCCGAGTCCGGCGGCGGTGGTGACGGCGGTCGCGTCCACGACGATGCCGACGGGGCGCTCGGCGCGGTCCGTGACTTTCAGGCCGGTCCTGCCGAGGAGCGCGCCGAGTTCGTCCGTGACCGTCGACGGACCCGCGGTGAGGTGCAGCAACGGGCCGTCGAGGGAAGGGGTCTCCAGGGACCACCGTCGCAGGGGCGCCGGCTGCGGCAGTCCCAGCCTGCGGGTCAGGAATCGGCCGGGTGCTGTGCCGGTGACGTGCAGATAGCGGTCGGCCATTGTCCAGACTCCTGCTCAGTCGTAGATTTACTCCTAAGTAAGGTTACTCAGGAGTCAGGAGTAGGTCGAGATGAGCTGCCCGAGGCCGATCGAGACGAGCTGGTCGCCGTGATCCCCCTGGCACTCCCGCAGCCGCGCAGGGTCGCGGTCATCGGCGGCAGCCGCATCCCGTTCGCACGCTCCGACGGCCCGTACGCGCAGGAATCCAACCAGGACCTGCTGACCGCCGCGCTCGACGGGCTGGTCGAGCGGTACGGCCTGGCGGGGCAGCAGGTCGGCGAGTTCGTCGCGGGCGCCGTCCTCAAGCACAGCCGGGACTTCAACCTGGCCCGGGAGACCGTCCTCGGCTCCGGCCTCGACCCGCGTACCCCCGCCTACGACATTCAGCAGGCGTGCGGCACCGGCCTCCAGGCCGTCATCGCCGCCGCCAACAAGATCGCGCTAGGCGCCGTCGACTCCGCGATCGCGGGCGGCTCCGACACCACCAGCGACGCACCCCTCGGCGTCAACGACGAGCTGCGCAGGCTCCTGCTGGCGGCGCGCCGCGCGAAGTCGACGGGCGGCCGTATCAAGGCACTCGCGGGTGTACGTCCCCGGCATCTCGTCCCGGACATCCCGCGCAACGCCGAACCGCGCACCGGCCTTTCGATGGGCGAGCACGCCGCGGTCACCGCCCGCCGGTGGTCCGTGAGCCGCGAGGACCAGGACCTTCTGGCGGCCACCAGTCACCAGCGGCTCGCCGCCGCGTACGAGCGGGGCTTCCTGCACGACCTCGTCGTCCCGCATCGCGGTCTGGCCCGCGACCAGAACCTGCGCCCCGGCTCCACGGTGCAGAAACTCGCCACGCTGAAGCCGGTGTTCGGCACCGGCCACGCCGACGCGACGATGACGGCGGGCAACTCGACCCCGCTCACCGACGGGGCCGCCACGGTCCTGCTGGCGAGCGAGGAGTGGGCGGAGCGGCGTGGCCTGGAACCGCTCGCGTATCTCTCCCTCTACGAGACGGCGGCCGTCGACTACGTGAACGGCGAGGACGGGCTGCTGATGGCGCCCGCCCACGCCGTACCCCGCCTGCTGGAACGCGCCGGACTCACCATCGAGGACTTCGACCTGTTCGAGATCCACGAGGCGTTCGCCTCCCAGGTGCTGGCCACGCTCGCGGCCTGGGAGAAGCAGGGCCTCGCCCCCGTCGACCGGGACAAGCTCAACGTGGCGGGCTCCTCGCTCGCGACCGGGCACCCGTTCGCGGCGACGGGAGCCAGGATCGTCGCCACCCTCGCCAAGCTCCTCGCGGAACGGGACGGGCCGGGCCGCGGCCTGATCTCGATCTGCGCAGCGGGCGGCCAGGGAGTCACGGCCGTCCTGGAGCGCCCCTGACGACGTGGTCGCACGGCCAGCACAATCAAGCCCGTCCGGCGCTTGAGCACGAAAGGGCCACCGGACGGACCCGGTGACCGCCCCGCCCCACCCCGATGAGGAGCCGCACGTGTCGACGCCAGTCTCCGCCCCCGTCACCCCTTCCCGCCCCGCCCTCGTCGAGCCGACCAAGGTCAGGGCGGCCGACGGAACGGTACGAGAGGTCTCCGTACCCGCCTTCGCCCCGCCCGTCCGCCGCGGCTCGCTCGCCGAGATCCCCTTCCTCAACGCCCACGAGGCCCCCGCCGAGGCGGTGCTCAGCCGCAAGCAGTCCGACGACAGCTGGCAGGACGTGACGGCCGCCGAGTTCGCCGCGGAGGTGACCGCCGTCGCCAAGGGGCTGATCGCCGAGGGTCTCCAGAGCGGCGACCGGGTCGCGATCATGGCCCGTACGACCTACGAGTGGACGCTGCTCGACTTCGCGTCCTGGGCAGCGGGGCTGGTCACCGTACCCATCTACCCGACCTCGTCCGCGTTCCAGGCGCGCTGGATACTCCAGGACGCCGGCGTCGTCGCCTGCGCCGTCGAGACGACCGAACAGGCCCGGCTGATCAGCCAGGAGCGCAAGCAGCTCGGCGATCTCGCGCACCTCTGGCAGTTCGACACCGGGTCCATCGGCCGGCTCAAGGCCCTCGGCAAGGACGTCCCCGACGAGGCCGTCACCGCCCGCCGGGCCATGCTCGAACCCGACACCCCCGCCACCCTGATCTACACCTCCGGCACCACGGGCCGCCCCAAGGGCTGCGTCCTCACCCACGGCAACTTCTTCGCCGAGGTCGACAACGCCATCGAGCTGCTCCACCCGGTCTTCAAGTCGGTCTCCAAGTACCCGGCCTCCACACTCCTCTTCCTCCCCCTCTCCCACGTCTTCGGCCGGATGGTCGCCATCGGCTGCATGCGGGCGAGGGTGCGTCTGGGGCACGCCCCCTCCATCCAGACCGAGGATCTCCTGGCCGACCTCGCGGGCTTCAAACCGTCGTTCCTGCTGGCCATCCCGTATGTGCTGGAGAAGGTGTACAACACCGGCCGGGCCACCGCCGAGAAGATGGGCCGCGCTTCGTCCTTCGACCGGGCCGCCCGCATCGCCCGGCGCTACGGCGAGGCGATCGAGGCCGCCGAACACGGTACGGGCCCCGGCCCCGGACTCGGCCTGCGCATGGCCCGGGCACTCTACGACCCGCTGGTCTACCGCCGTATCCGGGCCGCGCTCGGCGGGCACGTGCGGTACGCGATCTGCGGCGGCTCCCCGCTCGGCCACCGGCTCGCCGCGTTCTACGCGGGCGCGGGCATCGAGATCTTCGAGGGGTACGGCCTGACGGAGACCACCGCGGCCCACACGGTGACCCCGCCCCTCAAACCCCGCCTCGGCACGGTGGGCTGGCCCCTGCCGGGTACCGCCGTGCGGATCGCGGACGACGGGGAGATCATGCTGCGGGGCGGCCAGGTGTTCCAGGGCTACTGGGACGCCGAGCGGGGGACGGCGGTGCCGCATCTGGACGACGGCTGGTTCGCCACCGGTGACCTGGGCGCGCTCGACGAGGACGGCTACCTCACGATCACCGGCCGCAAGAAGGACATCATCATCACGACCGGCGGCAAGAACGTCACCCCGGCTCCGCTGGAGGACTGGCTGCGGGCGCACCCGCTGGTCGGCCAGTGCATGGTGCTCGGCGACAACCGTTCGTTCGTCACCGCGCTGATCACCCTGGAACCGGACGGCATCGCGCACTGGCGCCAGATGCGCAAGAAGCAGGACATCCCTATGAGGGACCTCGTGAACGACGACGACCTCCGTGCGGCGCTGCAGCGCGCGGTGGACGAGGCGAACCGGCTGGTGTCGCGCGCGGAGTCGATCCGTAAGTTCACCGTGCTGCCGGTCGACTTCACGGAGGAGAGCGGCCATCTGACGCCGTCCCTGAAGCTGAAGCGGGTGGCGATCGCGCGGGACTTCGAGGCGGAGATCGAAGCGCTGTACCGAAAGTAGCGAGATCCACCGACTCCCTTACAGGCGGGCCCAGTTGGGCCCGCCTTTTGGGTCTACTGCGGAAGTCGAAGCTCCGGCACTCTTAAGACCGACCGGCAAATGGGGGGCGGCGTCGCGGGGCTGGGCACGCACTCCCCCAAGCTCTCGGCTTCTTCCCCAAGCTCTCAACTTCGTTCGAGCAGGGGAGACCCCATTCGCCATGCCTCAATCCTCCGCCTTGCAGCTGCACGCACCCAGCCCCGCTTCTTCTTCCGCCCCCCATTTGCCGGTCGGTCCAAATCCGCTTACCCCTGTGCCCCCCTGCTTCGACTGCTTCCACCGCTCCCACTCGGAGGACGAATGCGCACACGTACACGCTCGATACGTCTCTCGCTGCTCGCCCTGCTCTCCCTCCTCGCGGGCCTGCTCACCGTCACGGCCACGGCGACCCCGCCGCGGCGGCACCGAACTTCAAGGCGCCGTTCGCCTGCGGCCAGCAGTGGACCTACAGCCACCACTCGGCCGAGGTCAGACAGGCCCTGGACTTCGTCCGCACGGACGGCGGCGCCACGGCGGGCTCGGCCGTCCTCGCCTCCTCGGGCGGCACCGCGTACCGCTACTCCGAGCCGGCCGGTGCGGGCAACTACATCGCCATCGACCACGGCGGCGGCTGGAGGACGTACTACTTCCACCTGGCCTCGTACTCGGTCGCCAACGGAGCCCAGGTCTCCCGTACTGGGTCGACACCTTCGCCAACGCCACGGGCTACGCGACGGCCAACACGAACGATGCCCAGGGCGTGCTCAACGCGGGCACGAACTACGTCTACTGCAAGGTCTGGGGCCAGCAGATCGGCTCGGGCAGCAGCTACAACCACTGGTGGCTGAAGACGGACCTGGACATGGTCTACGCGGGCAGGAACGGCTACGGCGCGTACGTCTCGGCGTACTACCTCTCCCGCTGGGGCAACGACGAGGCCCGCGACAACAACGGCACGGTGATCCCGAACTGCTAGGCCTTGTCGTACGGGCTCCGCATCGTCAGGAAGCGGATCTCCAAGTCGCTGGCCAGGTAGTCCATCCGGCGCTCCCGGAAGGCATGGAGGTGGGGCAGCGCCAGGTGGGCGTCGAGGTCCCCTTGGCTGCGCCACGCCTCGTAGAACACGAAGACGCCGGGCTCGTCGCGGTCCTCGTGGAAGTGGTACTCCAGGCAGCCCGGCTCCTGCCGGGTGGGCTCCACGAAGGAGAGCAGCAACTGCTTGAGCTCCTCTGCGCGTTCGGGCTTGGGGCGGGCGATGCCGACGAGCGTGACGAGCTGGTCCATCCGGGCTCTCCCTGCTGCTCAAGGTACGATTGATCTCGTACCTCGCGGACGGTAACATTCGCCATAGGTACGATTCAAGGCGTACCTGAGGGAGTCGCCATGCCCGACGACGAGGGGCACCCGGCTGTCGAGGAGATCGAGCTCGGCAAGGTGCTGTCCGCGCTCGCCGACCCGCTACGCCGCAGGGTGGTGCGCGAGCTGGCCCTCGCGCCGGACGGCACGGCGCGAACGTGCAGCTCCTTTGCGCTGCCCGTCTCGAAGGCGACGGTCACCCACCACTTCCGCACGCTGCGCGAGGCCGGGCTGGTCCGGCAGGTCAACAGGGGAAACAGCCGGATGGCCGGCCTCCGCCGATCAGAGATCGAGGCCTGCTTCCCCGGCCTCCTCGCCATCCTTACCGCCGAGACCGGCGACCGTGGGCCCGGCGAGTAAGTGCGCCCGGCCCGTCACCGCCATGGTGCGTCTCGCTCCCTGGCTGTGGACGCGGTCAAGTGGCTTGAGCGTGGGCTCAGTTCCGCTGACTTGCGGCAGGGTCCAGAAGGTTCCCGAGGATCCGAGGCCAACACCGCCGCCCCCGCCCGTGCGAGAGATGATCACGTGCAGAGGCGAGGGCGAGGAGCACTTGTTCCGGCCGTTGGGTGCCCGAAGGTGCAGGGCGGCTTCGTCGCCGTCGAGCTTGACCTTTCCGCTTGGACGAGGCCGGCCCGGAGCGTGCCCTCACAGCCTGTCCGGTCTGCCGGCCGGCTGCGTCCGGGCGCTGTTCTGGGCCGGCAGGCCGTCAACGGTGTGGCAGCGGTTGCGGGCGTCGAAGAGATAGCGCGCATGCCGCAGCACCATCGGATAGTCGAACACATCGTGATCGGTTGTGATCACCACGGCGTCGGCCGCCGCCACCTCTTCCTCGGTGAGTTCCACACACAGGACGTCATCCGGCAGCAGCCGGGGTTCGGCGTAGGGTTCCACCGCGCGCACCCGGGCCCCCCGCTCCTTCAGCAGTTCCGCCACGGCGACGGCGGGGGATTCCCGTACGTCACCACTGTTCCTCTTGTACGCCAGCCCCAGGATGAGCAGCGCCGCGCCGGCCAGTGGGCGCCCGAGGCCGTCCTCGATACGCTGCACCACATGAGCGGGCATCTGCTCGTTGATCTCGTTGGCCAGTGACACGAAGCGCACATCGTGATGGAGCTTGCGCCGGACCTCCCACGAAAGATACGAGGGGTCCACCGGCAGACAGTGGCCACCGACCCCGGGGCCCGGCCAGAACGGCATGAAACCGAAGGGCTTGGTCGCTGCGGCGTCGACGGCCTCCCAGATGTCCACACCGAGCGGGCGGGCGCACATCGCGAGTTCGTTGATGAGGGCGATGTTCACGTGCCGGAAGGTGTTCTCCAGGAGCTTGGTCAACTCGGCGGTACGCGGTGAGCTGACCGGCACGGTCCGATCGACGATCCGGGCGTAGAAGGCCTCGACGCTTCGCAGCGATGCGGCGTCGATACCGGCGACGACTTTGGGGGTGTTCTCCAGATGCCACCGCTTGTTGCCCGGGTCGATGCGCTCGGGGCTGTAGCCGACGTGGAAGTACGGGTCCGTGACCATGCCGCCGTGCCCGTCCACGCCTGCTTCCGTACACCGGCTCTCCGGTGCGCCCGCCCGCAGCCCGCTGCCCGCCTCCAGCAGCGGCAGCAGTACTTCCTCGGTGGTGCCCGGGTACGTCGTCGACTCCAGGATCACGGTTGCGCCCGGGGTGAGCAGGGGGGCGATGGAGCGGGCCGCGCTCTCGACGCAGCTGAGGTCCGGTGTGCCGCCGCGCAACGGCGTGGGTACGGCAATCACGCAGATGTCGAAGCCCTTGGCGTCCTCGTACGACGTCGAGACGCACAGTCTCCCGGAGTCCATGGCCTTCAGCAGCCGTGCGTCGGGGATGTCCTCGGTGTGGGATCGGCCGGAGGCGAACTCCTTCGTGCGCCGCTCGTCGAGGTCGAGCCCGGTGACACGGAATCCGGCCTCGGCCGCCCGTACTGCCAGCGGTAGTCCTACGTATCCGAGGCCGATGACTACCAAGTGACTCAGAGGGACACGCGTATCCGTGTGCCCCTCGATGCGCTCACGCCCGGACGTGTATGTGCTCGATTCCATGCGCCCATGTCCAATCAATGTGTGACGAACCGTGTCATTCAGCTCATATTCGGACATGAGCGCCTAAGTTATTGAGCGGCTCCACCAGTGTGGCGTTGTGCATCACCCCGATACCGCAACTGAACGGCGCGATATGACTGTCGCTTCCTCCACCGCAATGACGTATCTGGTCACTGGCGGTGCCGGTTTCATCGGCTCGCATCTCACGGATGCCCTGCTTGCCCGAGGGGACAGCGTCGTCGTGCTGGACGACCTGTCCACCGGGAGCGAGGACAACCTCGCCGGGCATGACACTCCGCGGCTGCGCTTCGTGCGCGGTTCCGTTCTCGACCCGGCACTCGTCGACGAATTGACCGGACGATGCGACGCGGTCGTCCATCTCGCCGCCGCCGTCGGTGTGAAACTGATCGTCGAGCGGCCGCTGAGTTCCTTCCTCACCAATGTGCGCGGTGCGGAACATGTCATCGAGGCAGCCCGGCGCCACGACCGGCCCGTGCTGCTCGCCTCCACGTCGGAGATCTACGGGAAGAACTCCGGAGGCCCGCTGAACGAGAGCTCCGACCGGGTGCTGGGCGCGACGTCGGTTGCGCGCTGGTCCTACTCGACAGCGAAGGCGGTCGAGGAGATCCTCGCGTTCGGGTATCACCGTGAGTACGGCCTGCCCACCACGGTTGTCCGGCTCTTCAACACGGTCGGGCCGCGGCAGAGCCCGGCATACGGAATGGTCATCCCCCGGCTGGTGCGCCAGGCCGTTGCGCGAGAACCGCTGTCGGTCTACGGCGACGGGTCCCAGCGCCGTTGCTTCACCCATGTCGCGGACGCGGTCGAGGCTCTGCTCCTTCTGCTGCACCATCCGGCAGCGGTCGGTGGCGTGTTCAACGTCGGGGGAGCCGAGGAGACCTCCATCAGGGACCTGGCCACCCGCATTGTCCGTAGGGCCGGGAGCGATTCCCGCATCGACACCATCTCCTTCGACGACGCATACGGACCGGGATTCGAGGACATGGAGCGCAGGCTCCCGGACACCACCAAGCTGCGGGAACTCACCGGCTGGCGCCCGCAGCGCAGCCTCGACGACATCCTCGACGCGACGATCAGTGAGGTGCGGGCCGAGCAGCTGCCCGCACTGGCGTGATGCGGCGGGACGGCCCCACCGACATGCGCAGACGCGTGAGCCAGGACCTGGGCATCAGGACGCGGATCAGCGGTCGACCGAAAACGGGCACCCGCAAGCAGGAGGCAGGCGCGTGAGCGTGCTCCAGACAGTCGTGTCTGCCGTGGCCGCACTTCTGGTCACGGCGGCGCTCACCGCAGCAGTCCGCCGACTCGCCCTGCGCGTCGGCGCGGTGGACCGGCCTGCAGCCCGCAAGGCACACGCCCGTCCCACCCCTCATCTCGGCGGCGTGTCCGTCCTCCTGGCCACCGCGGGGGTTCTCTGCGCCGGCCACTGGACAGGCATGACGGAACCGGGGACCGCCGTCATGCGCCTGCTCGCCGTATCCGGCGCGGTGGCGATGCTCGGGCTGGTGGACGATCTGCGGCCGCTCGGCGCTCGGCTGCGGCTGGCCTTCGAGGCAGCCGCAGCTGCTGTCGTTGTGTCGTTCGCCGGACTCTCCTTCATGGCGGGCGTTCTCGCCGTGGTCTGGATCGTCTTCCTCACCAACGCCTTCAATCTGCTGGACAACTCCGACGGTGCCATGGGTGCGGTCGCCGTGATCACCGCGTCCGGCCTGCTGGTCTGCGCCGCAGTGGACGGCCGGCTCGGGATCGTGCTGCTGCTGGCCGTGCTGATGGCCTCACTCGGCGGATTCCTGATCCACAACTGGCACCCCGCCCAGATCTTCCTCGGCGACTGCGGCTCCCTGTTCACCGGATTCCTGCTTGCCTCCGCCGCTGTCCTTGTCCACGCGCAGGCACCTGACGGACGGGCCAACTGGGTATCACTGCCGGCGCTGACCGTCGTTGCCCTCGCTGATACGGCGCTGGTCGTGGTCTCCCGTCGACGGGCGACCCGGTCGGTGCTGCTGGGCGGCACCGACCACATCGCCCACCGGCTGCTCCGGATCCGCTTCACCGCACCGGGCGCCGCGGTCGTGCTGGGACTCGGTGCGTCCGCGGGAGCCCTCGTCGGCACGCTGGTGTACGCGGGCCAGGTGCCTGCGCTGACGGTGCTCGCGCTGATGGTGGGTGCGGTGGCCGTGATCGGCCGGCTGCTCAGGATTCCGGTCTACGGCGCTCCGCACTCCGCAGCCGACGGTGTCCGGACGGGTACCGCGCCCATCGTGCCGCAGGTCGTCGTCGGCAGCGGCCACACCGAGGCAGCCATGAGGGCGCGGCCGGTCCGCCGGTCCGCCGCCGGTCTGGCCGGAGACAGAAAGTGACAACGCACATGCCGCACGATGCGACGGCCGCGCACGTATTCACCGCGGCCACGGAACCGGCCGACACGGCCGACGACACGGCCGAGGGTGTCCCTGGCGCATCGGCCGCCCCGGCCACCGTCCTCTGCGCGGGTGTCCCGGTCGCGGCCACCACCCCCGATGACGCCGCCGCGACGCTCGTACGCCTGGCCCTCCGGGGCGAAGGCGCAGACGTCCATCTCTGCAACGCCTACACCCTGGCCCTCGCTGACAGTGATGCACGCCTGCACCGCCTGCTGTGTGCCGCCACGCTCAATTTCCCCGACGGCCAGGGCGTGGTGTGGGCGAACCGGCTCATGCACCGCAATGTTCCACCGATGCGCGTGTACGGTCCGGACCTCTTCCTCAACGTCTTCCGCGCCGGCCAACGGGCCGGCCTGCGCCATTACCTGCTCGGCTCGACCCCCGAGGTGCTGGAAAGGCTCGGCGCCGAACTTCGGGCCCGGTACCCCGCCGCGATCATCGTGGGCTCCCAGGCGCCGCCGTTCCGTGAACTCACGACCGCGGAACAGCAGGAGCAGCTGGACCGGATCCGGTCCAGTGGCGCACACATCGTCTGGCTCGGCCTGGGCACCCCCAAGCAGGACCACGAGGCGGCCCGCCTCGCTGCCGCGCATCCCGCCGTCTATGTGGCGGTGGGTGCGGCCTTCGATTTTGTCTCCGGCAACAAGCCACAGGCCCCGCTCTGGATGCAGCACAGCGGCCTGGAGTGGCTTTTCCGGCTCTGCAGCGAACCGCGCCGGCTGGCCCACCGTGTGCTGTGGGGGCATCCCCGGTTCATCAGGGCAGCTTTCAAGGGAGCACGCGCATGACTCTTCTCCACCGGATGCGCAACGTCGCACGGAGCTTCGGTATTGACATCGCCCGCTACCCGGCCTCGTGGGGTGGCCCCCAACTCGTCCAATTGCTCAACCGGTTCGAGATCGACCTGGTGCTGGACGTCGGGGCACACGCAGGTGGGTACGGGACGATGCTGCGGGACTCCGGATACCGCGGCCGCATCGTCTCCTTCGAACCACTCGGCGCCGCCCGCGCCGAGCTCAACGCCAAGGCCGCGGGCGACCCGGACTGGGACGTCCTCCCCTACGCACTCGGCGACCGCACCCGTACGACTGCGATGAACGTCGCAGGCAACTCGGGTGCCAGCAGCTCCGTCCTGCCCATGCTGGCCGGCCACCGGGACGCCGCCCCGCATGCCTCGTACACCGGCACGGAGACGGTGGAGGTACACAGACTCGACGAGCTGTGGCAGCAGATCAGCACCCCGGCCGAACGGGTCTTCCTCAAACTCGACGTACAGGGATACGAAGCGCACGTCCTGCGCGGGGCAGGTGTGTACGCCCCCGCATGCACAGGACTGCAGATCGAGACGTCCTTCGTACCGCTGTACGAGGGCGGGCTGCTCTTCGATCAGGCGCTGGACCTGGCCACGGGAGAGCTCGGACTCAGCCTGATGTCCGTCGTGCCCGGCTTCACCGATCCACGCGACGGACGGATGCTCCAGTGCGACCTCGTGCTGTTCCGGGACGACGAGACCACGGGCACGCGCCGGTCCGTCGCGGCCGAGGCCCGCGCATGAGAATCGCGCTGGTCCACAGCTTCTATGGATCAGCTGTGCCCGGCGGTGAGAACGAGGCCGTGTGCGACCAGGCAGCCGCGCTGCACCGGGCCGGACACGAGGTTCTGGTACACGCCGCACACACCGACGACCTCCGCACCCGGCCCTGGTACCTGCTGGACTGTGCGGTGACGGTGGCCACCGGGCGCGGGCACTCACCGGCACGCGCACTGCGGGCGCTCGTGGTCGCGGCGCGGGCGGCGGCCGCGGTCCTCCCCGGCTTCCGGCTGCTGGTCGCAGGGGACGGCAACCAGCGCGTACTGGTGGAGGAGGCGCAGAGACCGGGCGGGCCCGTCCACTACCTCGGCATGGTGGACAGCGAGGACAAGGCGCGGCTGGGGACCGTCGCCGACGTACTGATGGTGCCGGGCGCAGTGGGCCTGGTCGCCGTGGACTCCTTCGCACTGGGAACGGCTGATCGCTGCCTCGAACGCCGCGCACGGACCGGAGTTCTCCTACTTGGAGCACGACCGCAACACGTTGATCGTGGACGCACACTGCCCCAACTCGTATGCGGCACACGTGACGCGGCTGCTCGCGGAGCCGGACCGGCTGGCCCGGCTGAGTGCGGCCTGCCGGGCGGACGCCGTGCGCTACACGGTGCAGGACATGGCCCGCAGATTCGCAGACGGAGTGGAAGGAATGGTCCATGACGGATAGAGCATCCGACGACAGGCCCCAGCCGGAGCACGGACCGCAGAGCGCGCTCGCGAGCGGCCTCGGGAAGCCGGACCCGGCCGGCGGGACACGTTACAGACGTCATCGGTTCGTGCGCATCGCCGCCTGGACGGCAGCCGCCGCGGTCGTCGCCGCGGCAGGTGCGGGCTGGTTTTTCTACGAACGCCTCGACAACAATATCCGTACCGACGCGGCCACCGAGCGGGCACTGGCCGAGGCCCCGCAAGGGCGCCCCGGCTCTGCCTCCGACTCCGGCCGCGGGGGCGAGCGGGCCCAGAACATCCTGCTGCTCGGCTCCGACAAGGAGGCAGGCATGGGCACACAGCGCGCCGACACGACCATGCTGCTCCATCTTTCGGCCGACCGGACACGGGCAGCCCTGATGAGCGTGCCCAGGGACCTGTTGGTCGATATTCCCAGCTGCCGTACACCCGACGGCGGCGGCCACATCCGGGCCCAGCGCGCGAAGTTCAACGCTGCTTTCGAGCTCGGCGGGCCGGCCTGCACCATCCGGACCTTCGAGAATCTCAGCGGTATCCGTATCGATCACCACGTGGTGATCGATTTCTCCGGATTCAGGAGAATGGTGGATGCCGTCGGCGGAGTCGATGTCCGGGTCGACGTGCCGGTGTACGACCCGGAGACGGGTATCAGGCTGAAGCCGGGTCAGCAGCGACTGAACGGCGTCCAGGCTCTGGTCTACGTACGGACCAGGCTCGGGGTCGGCGACGGCAGTGACACGCAGCGCATGGGCCGTCAGCAGCACTTTATGCATGCCCTGATGGACAAGGTGGTCGAAGGCGGGACGCTGAAGAGCCCCGGTCGGATCTATCCGCTGCTGCGCGCTGTGACCTCGTCGCTGACCGCGGACTCGGGCCTGGACTCGATCAAGGAGCTGTACACCTTGATCGGCGGGGGAGACGCGGTCAACAGCTCGAACACCAGATTCATCATCCTGCCCCGGCGTCCGGCCGACGCCAACCAGGAATACGACGAACTGGTTCAGCCGGATGCGAACCAGGTCTTCGAGGGACTCCGCAAGGACCGGGACGTCAACTTCTGACCGGGCGGGCGTCAGAACCCTTCCCATGGGTCGGTGGGCGGCGCGGGCATGGGCAGATACCCGCCGAGCATGTGGCACAGCGCGTATCGCTGCGTCAGCCGCTCGGCGGGCCCACCGGCTCAGATGACGGGCCGTCGTGAGCAACTTGTCGGGCTCCTCGGCCAACAGCTGCCGGACCCGGGCGGCTGCATCGGCCGGGGTACGTACAAGGTGCAGACCGTGGTCCGGGCCGGGCAGCCACTCCAGTCCGGGCTGGCGCGAACTGGCATGGACCCGCCCGGCGGTCATGGCAGTCGGCAGCCGGTCGGAGAAGTAGCCGGTATGACCGGGGTAGCGGTCCCGGCCGACCGTGATCAGCGAGCGGCGCATCGCCCCCAGCTGCTGCTGATAGGGCACCTGACCGCGGGTACCCCGACCTCTCCATCCCCCGCCGTACAGCGAGAACTTCCCCTCGGGCAGCCGCTGCAACTGCCGGACAAGAGTCTGCCGGGCCCGGTCGCCCGGGATGAGTTCGACGCCGCAGTACGTCAGCCGTTTGCCGATCAGCGCGACCCCACGAGGTTCGTGATCGCACCGGTCATGCAAGAACGGCTCCTGCACCACGTTGGGAACGTAGCGGACCGGGCGGCCGCAGAGGCGGTGCAGCAGCCGTGCCTGAGGACCCATGGCCACACTGAAGACCTGGTCCGCGCAGCGCATCCATGCCAGGTCGCGCCGCCGTACGGGCTTGGTGGGGCCTCCCCAGGCGTCGCCCGCCCAGACGACCACCGGCGGCGAGCCCACCGCTCTCAGTCAGCGTGTCACCTCCCGGGCGTGCCACGGATGGAGCTGTGGAGCTTGTCACGTACCGCAGTAGCCCGCCCTCGCTCGTGTGCCCGTCCCCACCGTCGTCGAACCGGGTGAAGGCCGGCGCGAAGCCCGTGCGGGGGCCGGGCAGCAGACCCTCATTGCTGATGTACAGGACGAGCGGGCGACTCACCACGGTTGTCTTCCGGCCTCCCGGGCGACGGCCACCGTGTGGGCGACGGCTGCGTCAGGTGTCGCCCCGTCCGCGAGCAGGGGGCGTGGTGAGACGACGGTGCACCTGAGCAATCCGGACCTGGCGAATCCGGCGAATGCCCGGGAGAAGCGCGGACGGGCCCGCAGCGAGGGTTCGTTACTGAGGTGGAGCACCGATGGCACGCTCATTCCACAGCCGCCCCGACCTCGGCCGCGGTCATGATCCGGGCGAGTTCGGGTGTGTGCACGGTGGCCCGCCAGCCGAGCAGGCGTTCTGCCTTGGACGCGTCCCCGACCAGATCGGGCACCTCGGAGGGGCGCAGATACCGTTCGTCGAAGCGGACATGTCGCTCCCAGTCCAGCCCGACGTGTTCGAAACAGAACGTCAGGAAGTCCCGGACGCTGTAACTCGTACCCGTGGCGACGACGTAGTCGTCCGCCAGGTCGCACTGGAGCATCCGCCACATGGCTTCGACGTACTCGGGGGCGTACCCCCAGTCACGGCGCGCCTCCAGATTGCCCATGTACAGGAACTGTTGCTCACCGCGGGCGATCCGGGCCGCGGCCCGGGCAATCTTCCGGGTCACGAATGTCTCACCGCGGCGCGGCGACTCGTGGTTGAAGAGGATGCCGTTCACCGCGTGGATGCCATATGCCTCACGGTAGTTACGGGTGATCCAGTACGCGTACACCTTCGCGGCCGCGTACGGAGAACGTGGATGGAAAGAGGTCAGCTCGGACTGCGGCGGCGCCGAAGTGCCGAACATTTCGGAGCTGGACGCCTGGTAGAAGCGACAGGGCAGACCGGTCATCCGGATGGCTTCCAACAGCCGGGTGGTGCCGAGCCCGGTGGTGGAGCCGGTGAACTCGGGTTCGTCGAAGGAGACACGAACATGGGACTGGGCGGCCAGATGGTAGACCTCGTGCGGCTGGATGTGATCGAGCAGAGCAGCGATACGGGAGCCGTCGGCAAGGTCGCCGTAGTGCAACCGGAGCCGGGAGTCCGCATCGTGCGGGTCCTGATAGAGATGGTCGATCCTGCCGGTGGAGAACGAGGAGGAGCGGCGCATCAGTCCGTGTACTTCGTAGCCCTTGCCGAGGAGCAGTTCGGCTAGGTACGAACCGTCCTGGCCGGTGATGCCGGTGATGAGAGCGGTCGTTCGGGACATGGGAACTCCTTGGGTGTGCGGGGGGCGCCGCCGCCCACTGGTCGCGCATAGGCGGCCAGCAGACCCAGCACCACGGCCTGTTCGGGGAAGAGCGGGTAGGTGACGGCGAACACGAGCTGGCTGCACAGCAGCAGACGCAGCAGGAGACGTGACCGCTCGTCGGTGTCCGGCACGGCCGGGGCGGACCCGACGACGGGTGATGCGGCCGGTTGCGCAACGCCGGGACCGGTTGAGCGCCAGGCCATGGCGTACAGGGCGAGCAGGGCGGCCAGGCCTACGAGCCCGAGCCGGAGCAGCACCTGCAGGTAGTAGTTGTGCGGCGATACGGAGGCCACGATGCCGTCCATCAGCCGGGTGTATTGCGAGCCGAACGGTAGTCCCACCAGCCAGTCCTGAATGGTCCGCAGCTGGGGCAGCAGGTCGAGCCCCCCGTCGACGCGCCACATCAACGTGCGGTCGCCCTCCCCCGACGAGGCGAGGCTCGCCGCGACGCCACCGCCGTACCGGGCAGTCAGCAGGAGCGCCGCAGCACCACAGGCCGCCAGGAGCACCGAACCGGCACGGGATCCGCGGCGGCCGCGGCGGGAGAGCAGCCAGCCCACTGTCAGGACAGCCATGTACGCGACGGCGCACAGCAGATGGATGAAGCCCGATCTGGCCTCATTGATTGCGACTGGTCATCAGAACAGCGACATGGGCTGACAGCACGCGAACTCCTTGACTCTCAGATGTCATCATTCATGCATAAACGCCCATATCGCGCATAGGCTGGCCGAGTGGGGGCGAACAACCCGATGAGGTGTACTGAGTGAATCTCCGCACCATCCTGAGAGCACTGACCCGTAGGTGGCCGATCGTCGTCGTCTTCACCCTGCTGGGGGTCGCAGCAGGCTGGGCGGCCACGGCTTCGACCCCGCCCGTCTACGAGGCCCGCACCCAGCTTTTCGTGTCGGCCTCCACGGGCGAGGGTTCCGCAGAGCTCAACCAGGGCAGCAGTTTCTCTGTCGCCCGGGTCCAGTCGTACGCCGCCATCGTGACCAGTCGTCAGGTCACGGATGCGGTCGTCCACGAGCTGGATCTCCCCTTCCGTTCCGACGAGCTGGCCGGACGCATCACCGCACAGGCCCCGATGGGCACGGTTCTCGTGGACATCACGGTCAGTGATGGGGACCGGCGGCGCGCCGCCAAGATCGCAAACGAAGTTGCCACCCAATTCAGTCGGGTGGTCGAGGAGTTGGAGATGCCCGCGGGTGGCCAGCAGTCGCCGGTGCGGCTCGGGGTCACCGAGACCGCTGCTGTCCCCACCGGGCCGGTCTCCCCGAACCCCGGACTCAATCTCGCCGTCGGTCTGCTGGCCGGTCTGCTGCTCGGTGCCGGTATCGCCACGGCCCGAGAGGCGTCCGACACCACCGTCAGCGATGTCACCGCACTTGCAGAGATCACCGGACTGCCTGTGCTCGGCGCCATCCCCTTCGACAAGTCGGCCGCACGGCAGAGCGACACGATGACCACCGCCACCCACTCCGCGCGGGCCGAGGCATTCCGGCATCTGAGGACGAATCTGCAGTTCGCGCAGATCGGTGAACGGCCCCGCGTCGTTGTGGTGACCAGCTCGCTCGCGTCCGAGGGCAAGACGAGCACGGCGATCAATCTGGCCCTCGCCCTTGCTGAAACCGGTACGTCAACGGTTCTGGTGGATGGCGATCTGCGCCGCCCACGGGTGGCCCGGGCGTTCGGCCTCGTCCAGGATGCAGGCCTCACCAGTGTGCTGATCGGGCGCGCCGACGTCGACGACGTCATGCAACAGGCCCCAGGGTCACTCCACGTCCTCACCAGTGGCCCGGTGCCGCCCAATCCGGCGGAACTGCTGGCCTCCGAGCGGATGGGCGAGATCCTGCGTGAACTCTCCGAACGCTACGAGGCGGTGATCGTGGACAGCGCCCCGCTCCTCCCCGTTGCCGACACCGTGGGACTGGGACCGCGGGCCCATGGGGCCCTGCTGGTGGTGCGGGCCGGGAAGACGCCGAGCGACCGCATCCGTGCCGCAGCCGACTCGCTGCAGGCCGTCGGCACACGAACCCTCGGCACTGTCCTCAGCATGGCCCCCCAGTCCAAGGCTGGAGGATACGGATACGAGTCCGTCGGAGTCACCCAGGCGAAGGTCACTCCGCGTCCGCGCGCAGCGGTGACGGCCCCGCTCGGTAGGCGTGAATGAGAGCGCTTCCGTGTTTCGTCCATGCGGGTTCCATCGGCCGTTGCTGCGCGGTGCGGGCGAACTCGGCCTGCGCAGGCGTGAGAAGGCGAGGGGTAGATGGCTGATGACGCAGCTGCCCAGCTGAAAATCCTGTTCGTCTGCACGGGCAACATGCACCGCTCCCCGCTGGCCGAGCGGCTGCTCGCTCGCTGCCTGCCGGACGCACGTGCGGGGAGCGCCGGAACGCACGCGCCGTACGGCCATGGGATCCACCCCGCTACCCGTTCCGTGCTCGCCGAACTGGGCGGCGACAGCGCGGGGTTCACCACCCGGCTGCTGACTGCCGACCTGGTCGAGGACGCCGAACTGGTCCTGGGCATGGAACGGGAGCACCGTGAGGCCGCCGTCAGGCTGTGCCCCACGGCACTGCGGCGTTGCTTCACTCTCAAAGAGTTCGTGCGGACGGCGCAGGGCGGCCCGCCGGGCGCCTCGGCACGCGAGGTGATCGCGGCAGCTGCCGCGGTCAGGGGGAGGCTCGGCCCAGTGCCGGCCGCCGACGACGCATTCGCCGACCCGTGGGGCGAAACCTATGACGTGCTACGCGAACGCGCCCAGCAGATCGACCTGTGCGTGACAGCACTGGCCGGTCTGCTGGGCGTGCGGGCGGCCGTTTCCGTCCGGCGAACTCAGGGGTGACGATCGGGTCAGGGAGCGATCAGGAAATTGGCGTAGCGCGGCGGCGGGACGAATCCTGGTCCTGCCGCCGCCGGGCCGTTCCTCCCGAGATGATGCACGGAGGTGTAGCCGAGATCCTGGGTCGTCTCGCACACTTTGGCGAGAGCCTCCGCGTCCAGGCATTCGACGATGATCTGCGGGCGACAGCGGTGGATCAGTCCTGTCATTCCACGCATGACCTCCGACTCCAGGCCTTCCACGTCGATCTTGACCAGGTCCACGTCGAGCCCGGCGGCCACCTCGTCGGCGGTAGTCACGGCCACCTCCACGCTGCTTGTGGGCGAGCGGACGCTCGACGCGTCGAGCGAGGCGGCCGTCGTGTCGTGGGGGATGGAGAGACGGGCTTTGCCCGGGGCGGCGGAGAGTGCCTTCTCCACCACGGTCACGCGATGCTGGAGGCCGTTGATCTCCACATTGCGGCGCAGCAGCGGAGCCGTGTTCGGATTGGGCTCGAAGGCGAGAGCGCGAAGCCGGGGGTTCGCAGCGCAGGCGAGCAGCGTGTAAACACCGGAGAACGCGCCAATATCGAGGAAGCCTCGGGCGGTGCGGGCCAGCTCGAAGAGAACGGGCTGGGTGGTCTCCTCCCAGTGCCGCAGATCCGTCCAGACAACGGAGCGCGCCATGATGTCGTTGCTTGCCGAGTGATATCTGAACGGGCTGCCGTCGGGCGCGTGGAGCGTCCAGGTGCCGGTGGGCTGGAGTCGACTCCAGGCCCGGCGCGGGACGAGGCCACGTACGGCAGCGGAGCGAATGCGCCGCTGAACCGAGTGGGGCAGGCGGACGGTGCCACGGTTCCTGAGGAGTGTGTCGATGGCTCTCACGCTGACACAGTAAGGCGGAAAAACCGCACAAAGTGCTTGATTACGGGCTCCGGCGTCTGCGTGTCTGCGTAGCCCGCAGATCAGTGAGCCGTCGTCAGGGGGTGACGATGTCGAAGTTGGGGTCGGCGAAGTCCTGTCTGTCGCCCATGGCGTACCGGGCCGCTGCCTCGCGGTTCGCGGCGGCGGTGGCGGTGTGTGACGGGGGTGGCGCCCTTGGGTGTGCAGGCCATGACGACAACCCCTCCTGCGTGCGGGAACGACCGGTCGGTCAGCGACTCAAGGCTCCAGGGATTGCCTGGTCAGCAATGTGAAGGGGGCCGTACGGGTGAACCGTCGGATGCCGGTTCCGGGACGGTGTTTCCGTAACTCCCCTTGTCTGATGGGGCGTCAAGTACGACGATGGCCCCCGCTCGTTATGTGACGAGGCGTCAGATCAGCTTCAGGGGAACTTCACGGGAAGGAGGCCGGTCGGTGCCGATACTGTCCGCCGGGCCGCTGTCGTACGGGATGCAGCTGCCGATTCAGTCGCAGAGCACCATTTACGCGGAGAGGTGGGAGGCCGGGGCCACTCCCGCCGATCTTGTCGAGATTGCCCGTACCGCCGACCGGGCCGGATTCGGGTATCTGGCCTGTTGTGATCATGTGGGTGTGCCGCCGCGGCTCGCCGAGGCCATGAGTACGGTCTGGTACGACCCGGTGGCGACCCTGTCCTTTCTCGCGGGGGTCACCGAGCGCGTGCTGCTCATGAGCCATGTCGCCGTCGTCGGGCTGCGGCATCCGCTCGTCACCGCCAAGCAGTACGCCACACTCGACCACCTCAGCGGAGGGCGGCTGATTCTCGGGGTCGGGGCCGGGCATGTGCGGGAGGAGTTCGAGGCGCTCGGCGTGGACTTCGACGGGCGCGGAGGGCTGCTGGACGAGAGCGTCGACGCGCTGAAGGCCGCGCTCGGGCCGGCGGAGTATCCGGAGTTCGCCGGGGAACGGTTCGCCTTCGGCGGGCTGGGGCAGCTGCCGCGTCCCGTGCAGGAGCGGGTGCCCGTCTGGGTGGGCGGCTCCTCGCCCGCAGCCGTCCGGCGGGCCGCCGTGCGCGGTGACGGGTGGCTGCCGCAGGGCGACCCCAGGAGCAGGCTGCCCGCGCAGATCGCCCGGCTGCTCGCCCTGCGCGAGGAGGCCGGGGTCGAGGAGCCGATCGTCGTCGGGGCCATCGCCGAGCCGCTGTACGTGGGCGAGCCGGACTGGGCCGTGGGCAGGCGCGCCCTCACCGGGAAGCCGGAGGTGATCGCCGAGTCGCTGCGGGAGTACGCGGCGATGGGCGTGCACCAGATCCAGGTGCGGTTCCGCAGCCGGAGCCGTGACGAACTGACCGACCAGATGGCGGCGTTCGCCGCCGAGGTCGCACCTCATCTCGACAGGTAGGGAGACCGGGCCATGGGCAAGCTGGACGGGCGAGTCGTGTTCATCAGCGGTGCGGCGCGCGGGCAGGGCGAGCAGGAGGCACGGCTCTTCGTCGCGGAAGGGGCGCGGGTGGTGATCGCCGATGTGCTCGACGAGCAAGGGGAGGCGCTGGCCAAGGAGTTGGGGGGCGATGCCGCGCGGTTCGTGCATCTGGATGTGAGCCGGGAGGAGGAGTGGCAGGCCGCCGTCGAGGTGGCGAAAGAGACCTTCGGGAAGATCGACGGGCTGGTCAACAACGCGGGGATTCTGCGCTTCAACGAGCTGGTGAGTACGCCGCTGGCGGAGTTCCAGCAGATCGTGCAGGTCAACCAGGTCGGGGCATTTCTGGGGATCAAGACCGTCGCCCCGGAGATCGAGGCCGCGGGCGGCGGGACGATCGTCAACACCGCCTCGTACACAGGGCTTACGGGCATGGCGTTCGTGGGCGCGTATGCCGCCACCAAGCATGCGGTGGTCGGGCTGACGAGGGTGGCGGCGGTGGAGCTGGCGGCCAAGGGGATACGGGTCAATGCCGTATGCCCCGGGGCCGTGGACACCCCGATGACCAATCCGGCGGCGCTGGATCCGACGGCCGATCCCGAGGAGTCCAGGGCGGCGGTGGCCGAGCTCTACAAGAAGCTCGTGCCGCTCGGGCGGATCGGGCAGCCGGAGGAGGTGGCGGCGCTCGCGCTGTTCCTGAGCTCCGAGGACTCCTCGTACATCACCGGGCAGCCGTTCGTGATCGACGGAGGGTGGCTGGCGGGCGTCAGCCTCTTCTGACGATGCGTCAGCTATTGACGGGTCGGACCGCCGGTGGAACAGTCGGTCGCATCGTGAACTGACGGTGTGTCAGAAATGATTGAGGACGGTGAACCTCCGTGGAATTCGGGCTCTTTGTGCAGGGGTACGTGCCTGCCGCGCGCGCCAAGGTCGATCCCGAGGCAGAGCACAAGGCACTGATCGAGGAGACCGAGTACGTCATCCAGGCGGACAAGTCCGGCTTCAAGTACGCCTGGGCCTCCGAGCACCACTTCCTGGAGGAGTACTCGCACCTCTCCGCCAACGATGTGTACCTGGGCTACCTCGCGCACGCCACCGACCGGATTCATCTGGGGTCCGGCATCTTCAACCCGCTCGCCCCCGTCAACCACCCGGTGAAGGTGGCCGAGAAGGTCGCCATGCTCGACCACCTGTCGGAGGGGCGCTTCGAATTCGGTACGGGGCGGGGGGCGGGCAGCCACGAGATCCTGGGATTCATGCCGGGCATCACCGACATGAACCACACCAAGGAACTCTGGGAAGAGACCATCGCCGAGTTCCCCAAGATGTGGCTCCAGGACGAGTACGTCGGCTTCCAGGGCAAGCACTGGTCGTTGCCGCCGCGGAAGATCCTGCCGAAGCCGTACGGGAAGTCGCATCCGGCGATGTGGTACGCGGCCGGGTCGCCGTCCTCGTACGCCATGGCGGCCAAGAAGGGGCTCGGCGTGCTGGGCTTCAGTGTTCAGAAGGTCGCCGACATGGAGTGGGTCGTCGAGTCGTACAAGACGGCGGTGAAAGAGGCCCGGCCGGTCGGTGACTTCGTCAACGACAACGTGATGGTGACGTCCACGGCGATCTGTGCGGAGACGCATGCGAAGGCTGTGGAGATCGCGGTGAGCGGTGGGCTGAACTATCTGCAGTCGCTGCTGTTCCGCTACCACGACACGTTCCCCCGGCCGGAGGGGGTGCCGGAGTGGCCGGAGCTGCTGCCGGAGTACTCCGAGGAGATCATCGAGCTGCTGATCGCGGAGGAGCTGATGATCTGCGGGGATCCGGACGAGGTGCTGAAGCAGTGTCGGCGGTGGGAGCAGGCGGGGGCGGATCAGTTGAGCTTCGGGCTGCCGATCGGGATCTCGCCTGCGGACACGATGAACTCGATCAAGCTGATCGGCGAGCACGTGATTCCGAAGATCGATACGGATCCGGTGCACCGGACGAGCCGGTTCCGGGCGGCGGCGGGGTCGTAGGGCGGCGCGCTTGTCGGGGCGGGGGTGCGGGGGTGCGGGGGTGCGCCTGCGGCGGGCCTCTTCCCCTACCCGCCCCTTCCCGAACCCGGGGCTCCGCCCCGGACCCTGCGCCTCAAACGCCGGCGGGGCTGGGGGTGACCTGGGGTTCCGCCCCGGATCCTGCGCCTCAAACGCCGGCGGGGCTGGGGGTGACCTGGGGTTCCGCCCCGGATCCTGCGCCTCAAACGCCGGCGGGGCTGGTACTGGCGGGTGTGGGAGCTGGGGGTGCCCGGGGGCAATTTTCAGCCCGTCCGGCGTTTGAGGACCGGGGTCTGGGGCGGAGCCCCAGTAGGGGAAAGCCCCGCAGGGCCCCGGCACCGCCCCGCCACCCGCATGCCCCCATACCGGGCGGCGTCTTCCCGGACCGTCGCCCCGGCCGCCGGGATGCGTACCGCGGCCAACCCGTACGCACCCCGGCGGCACACCCACCACGAAGGGAAGCGTCATGCTCGACCACCTCATCCGCGGAGCGACCGTCGTGGACGGCACCGGCGCTCCCGCGTACACCGCCGACCTCGGCATCCGCGACGGCCGTATCGCCGTCATCGCCGAGCCGGGCACCCTCACCGAGGACTCCGTCACCAGTGAGGACGCCACCGGGCTCGTGCTCGCACCCGGCTTCGTCGATCCGCATACGCATTACGACGCCCAGCTCCTCTGGGACCCGTACGCCACGCCGTCCATGAATCACGGCGTCACCACCGTCGCCGGGGGCAACTGCGGGTTCACCCTCGCCCCGCTCCACCCGGACCGGCCCGAGGACGCCGACTACACGCGGCGGATGATGTCGCGGGTCGAGGGCATGGCGCTCGCCGCGCTCGAAGAGGGCGTCGACTGGACCTGGTCCGGCTTCGGGGAGTATCTCGACGCCCTCGAAGGGCGCATCGCCGTCAACGCCGGGTTCATGGTCGGGCACTGCGCCCTGCGCCGGCATGTGATGGGACCGGACGCCGTCGGCGGGCAGCCCACCGGCCCGCAACTGGCCGCCATGCTCGCGCTGCTCCATGACGCCATGGATGCCGGGGCCTGGGGGTTGTCCACCACCCAGTCCTCCACCCACTCCGACGGCGACGGGCAGCCCGTCGCCTCCCGGCACGCGCTGCCCGAAGAGCTCCTTGCCCTCTCCCGGGCCGTCGGGGAGCACGAAGGCACCCAGCTCGAAGCGATCGTCGCGGGCTGCCTCGACCAGTTCTCCGACGAGGAGATCGAGCTGCTCGTCGACATGAGCGCCGCCGCCGGGCGGCCCCTCAACTGGAACGTCCTCACCATCGACGCCGCCGTCCCCGAACGCGTACCCCGCCAGCTGATACCCAGCGAACGGGCCCGCCGCGCGGGCGGCCGGATCGTCGCCCTCACCATGCCGATCCTCACCCCGATGAACATGTCGCTCGGCACCTTCTGCGCCCTCAACCTCATCCCCGGCTGGGGCGACATCCTCGCCCTCCCCGTCCCCGAGCGCATCGAGCGGCTGCGCGACACCGGCACCCGTGCCGAGATGCTCCGCCGCGCCGACAGCAAGGAGGCCGGTGTCTTCCGTCGCCTCGCCCACTTCGGCCGGTACGTCATCGGGGACACGTACAGCGCGGCCAACGAAGGACTCAGCGGGCGCGTCGTCAAGGACATCGCCGCCGAGCGCGGTCTCGACCCCTTTCACTGCCTCGTCGAGATCTGCGCCGCCGACGAGCTGCGTACGGTCCTGTGGCCCATGCCCTCCGACAACGACCCGGACTCCTGGGCCCTGCGACAGCAGACCTGGGAACGTGAGGACGTCCTGCTCGGCGGCTCCGACGCGGGCGCCCACCTGGACCGGATGTGCGGAGCCCCGTACACCACACGCTTCCTCGGCGACTGTCTGCGCGGCCGGAAACTCCTCCCCCTGACCCAGGCGGTCAAGATGCTCACCGACGACCCCGCGCAGCTCTTCGGACTGCGGGAGCGGGGACGGGTGCAGGAGGGATTCCACGCCGACCTCGTCCTCTTCGACCCCGAACGCATCGACGCGGGCCCCGCCACCCTCGTCCACGACCTGCCCGGCGACAGCCCGCGCCTGGACTCCAAGGCCATCGGCATCGTGTCCGTCCGCGTCAACGGCGTCGAGACGCTGCGCGACGACAAGGTGACCGGCGCGGTCCCCGGCACGGTGCTCCGGTCCGGCCGCGACACCCGGACGGTGAGCACCGCATGAGCGACAAGAAGCAGCGCCTCTTCATCGGTGGCGAGTGGACCGAACCCGACTGCGGCTCCTACGAGGTGATCAATCCGGCCACCGAGGACGTCGTCGGACTGGCACCCGAGGCGAGCCGCGAGCAGGTGTACGCGGCGGCTGCCGCGGCCCGCGACGCCTTCGCCGGCTGGTCCCGCAGCCGCCCCGAGGACCGTGCCGCGATCCTCGGCCGGGCGGCCGGGATCATCCAGCGGGACGCCGCCGCGCACACCGCGCTGGCCTCGGCGGAGAGCGGCGCGACCACGGGTACGGCCGGTGGGATGCAGGTGGCCGTCGGCGCGGCCCGCTTCCGGCGTTACGCGAAAGGCGCGCTGGAACCTGTCGAGGAGGCCGTGCCGCCGCAGATCAACGAGGCCGGGCCGATGGGGCGGGCCGGTGTCTTCGGCGCGCTCGCCGTCCGCCGGCCGGTCGGGGTCGTCACCTGCATCACCTCGTACAACAACCCGTGGGCCAACGCGGCCGGCAAGATCGCCCCTGCCCTCGCCATGGGCAACACGGTCCTCGTGAAGCCGGCCCCGCAGGACCCGCTCTCCGTCTACGCGATGGCCGCCGCACTCGAAGAGGCGGGCATCCCGCCGGGCGTCGTCAACGTAGTCACCGGTTCCGGCCCCGGGGCGGGGGAGGCCGCCGTCGACTCACCCGATGTGGACATGGTCAGCTTCACCGGCTCGACCGCCGTCGGTCAGCGCATCGCCGAGGTGTGCGGGCGCTCGATGAAGCGGCAGCTGATGGAGCTGGGCGGCAAGGGGGCTGCGCTCGTCCTCGACGACGCCGATCTGGATTCGGCGGTGGCGGGCATCGGCACGACGTTCTCGTTCTACAGCGGCCAGATCTGTACGGCCCCGACCCGGGTGCTGGCGCAACGCGGTGTCTACGACGCGCTGGTGGAGAAGCTGGCCGCGTACGCGGGGTATCTGAAGGTCGGCGACCCGACCGTGCGGGGCACCGTCGTCGGGCCGGTCATCTCCGCCGCCCATCGCGACCGCGTCGAGTCGTACATCGAGCTCGGCCGGAAGGAGGGGGCACGCGTCGTCGCGGGCGGTGCCCGTCCCTCCGGTCTCGACCGCGGCTTCTACGTCGCGCCCACCCTGCTCGCCGACTGCACGAACGACATGCGCGTCGTACGGGAGGAGATCTTCGGCCCGGTCGTCGTGGTCGTCCCCTTCGACGACGAGGAGGAAGGCATCGCCCTCGCCAACGACAGCGACTACGGGCTCCTCGACTACGTCTGGTCCGGAGACGTCGCACGGGCCTTCCGGATCGCCGGGCGGCTGCGCGCGGGCGGGGTCGGCGTCAACACCATCGGCCGGAACATGGAGGCGCCGTTCGGCGGGTTCAAGAAGAGCGGGGTGGGGCGCGATGTGGGCTCGTACGCCCTGCACGCGTACAGCGAGACGCAGGCGATCGTCTGGCCGGGCTGAGCGAACGGGCTGAGCGTGGGGAGTGACAGGTGTCCGTAATGCGGATACGCACGGGAAACTTTCGAACCGGGCAAAACGGACACTGTTGCGGTTCTCGCACAATGCCCCGCTCGCCTGTGGACCATCTATTGAGAGGCACTAATCGTCATGTGCCTTTAATTCAGGAACTCGTGGTCGTTTATTCACCTTTAATCCAAGGGTGAGACGCCGGAGTCTCACCCTCCGGATATGGATATCGCATCGCCTAACGTCCTCTGCATGACTCAGCTGGACGCGCGGCCACAGGCCGGAGACACGGTACGGGGAACCACCCCGGCCGACGGCGGTGTACGCGGCAAGGGCCTCGGTGGCAACTCCGTGGGTCTGATGGGCAGCGCCGTCATCGGCGTCTCCACCGTCGCCCCCGTGTACTGCCTGACCTCCACGCTCGGCTCCACCGCCGGGGAGGTCGGCGTGCAGATGCCCGCCGTCTTCCTCGCGGGCTTCCTGCCGATGCTGCTGGTCGCCTTCGCCTACCGCGAGCTCAACAAGGTCATGCCCGACTGCGGCACCTCCTTCACCTGGACGGTGAAGGCATTCGGCCCGCGCGTCGGCTGGATGTGCGGCTGGGGCCTGGTCATCGCGACGATCATCGTCCTGTCGAACCTGGCAGGCGTCGCCACCTCGTACTTCTGGCTCATGGCGGGCGAGATCAGCGGCAGCGGCTCGGTCGCCGCCCTGGACGACAGCAAGCCGGTCCACATCCTCACCTGTCTGATCCTGATCGCCGTCGCCACGGCGATCAGCTACCGCGGGATGACGGCGACGAAGGGCATCCAGTACGCACTGGTCGGCCTCCAGCTCGTGGTCCTCGCCGTCTTCGTGGTGATGGCCTTCCAGAAGGCCCGCAGCGGCACGTTCGACACGGGCCTGGACTTCTCCTGGTCCTGGATGAACCCGTTCGCCGTCCAGTCCTTCGCCGCCTTCACGGCCGGTCTCTCGCTCTCGATCTTCATGTACTGGGGCTGGGACGCCTGCATGACGACGAACGAGGAGACCGTCGGCAGCGCGAAGACCCCCGGCCGCGCCGCCCTCATCGCGATGGTCGTCCTCGTCGGCTCGTACCTGGCCACCGGCATCGCCGCCCAGATGATGGTCGGTTCCGGCGACAAGGGCCTCGGCCTCGCCAACCCGGAGACCTCCGACAACGTCTTCGCCGCGCTCGCGGGCCCGGTCATGGGTCCCGGCCTCGGCATCCTGCTCTTCGTCGCGGTCCTCGCGTCGGCCGCGGCGAGCCTGCAGACCACGTTCATCCCGGTGGCGCGCACGGTGCTGGCGATGTCCTCGTACGAGGCCCTGCCCGCCTCGTACGCCAAGGTCCACCCGCGCTTCAAGACCCCGGGCCGCGCGACGGTCACGGCGGGCGTCGCGACCGGCACGTTCTACACGGTCATGACGCTGGTCAGCGAGAACGTCCTCGTCGACACGATCTACGCGCTCGGCCTCATGATCTGCTTCTACTACTCGATCACCGCGTTCGCCTGCGCCTGGTACTTCCGCAACGAACTGTTCCGCTCCGCCCGCGACTTCGTCTACAAGGGCCTCTGCCCGATCCTCGGCGGCATCCTGCTGACCGCGGTCTTCGGCAAGACGCTGTACGACATGTGGGACCCGGCGTACGGCTCCGGCTCCTCCGTCCTCGGCGTCGGATCGGTCTTCGTCATCGCCGTCGGACTGCTGCTGCTCGGCGGGGTCCTGATGATCGTGATGCAGGGGCGCAGCCCCGCGTTCTTCCGCGGCGAGGTGCTGAGGCGGGAGACCCCGGCGCTGGTGGTCGCGGACTGAAGGCCGGTGCCGGGCCCGCTCACCGTGGGCCCGGCAGGGCTCAGGTCGCGCGCCAGTAACCCAGGGCGGTCACGTGGTCCTTGGGGACGGCCAGGTCCTTGCGTGCGTACGCGCTCAGGGACCTGGTCGTCGCCGTGTCGCAGGCGATCCAGACGTACGCGTCGGACGGGACGTCGCCGAGCAGGCCCGGCAGGGCCGCCTTCACCTCGGCCACCAGGTGTGCGCCGGCCTCGCGGCGCGGGACCTTGTGCAGGGTGTGGTGGGCCGG
This sequence comes from Streptomyces sp. NPDC057136, assembly GCF_042670885.1. NCBI lineage: Bacteria > Bacillati > Actinomycetota > Actinomycetes > Kitasatosporales > Streptomycetaceae > Streptomyces > Streptomyces sp. NPDC057136. The sequence continues at coordinate 65,721 of NZ_JBHUUV010000014.1, read as the reverse complement.
GTCCAGGCGGAACGGCAGCTTCTCGTCGGAGGCGTGCGTCGTCTCGAACCAGATCGTCGCCGGGGTCTGCGGGATCGCGTCCAGCAGCGAGTTGATCGCGGGGAGGGACGCGGCGTCGCCGACCACGAAGAGCCGGGCGGGGCCGGGCTCGGGCAGGGTGAAGCCGGTGCCCTGGAGGGTCGCGTCGATGGTGTCGCCCGGCTGGGCGGTACGGGCCCAGTTGCTCGCGGCACCGTCGTGGAGCGCGAACTCCAGGCTGAACGTCCCGGCGGCCGGGTCCGGGTCGACCAGGGTGTAGGCGCGCTGATGGGGCTTCCCAGCCTCCTCGAACCAGATGCGCACCCACATCGTGGGGTGTGCGCCGCCGGTCGCGGCGAGCAGTCCGCCGTCCTTCATATGCACCCGGCGGAAGTCCTCGGTGACCTGCTCGGCCCCCGTTACGGTGAACGTGAAATCGCGCCCCCGCATCAGCTTGAGGACGACGCCCTCCCAGCCATGACCCACGACTGATCCCTTCCCTGTCCCCTGCCCCGAAAATCCCTTTAGGTTAGGCTAACCTAAATTGCGGGGGCTGGGGGGTGGCTGAAAAGCGCCGGAAAGCGGAGCTCGGGAGTGGGGATGGGGACTGTGGGCGCATCAACGGCCTCGGAGGCGGGCTTCGACGTCTTCAGGGACGACTGGGGGATACCCCATCTGCGGGCGGACAGCGCTCTCGCGCTCGCCCGCGCGCAGGGCCACAACGCGGCGACCGACCGCGCCTGGCAGATCGAGACCGAACGCCACCGGCTCCAGGGCACCACGGCCGCTTTCCTCGGTGAAGAGGCTCTGGCCTGGGACCGGTTCGCCCGGCAGGCCCGGCTCGAAGACACCGCCCGCCACTGCTTCGACCGGCTCTCCCGCCTCGCCCCCGACACGGCTGCCTGGGTGACGGCATACGTCGACGGGGTCAACACCGGACTCGGCGAAGGCGCCCTCGCGGCACCGGAATTCGCCGCCGCGGGGATCGCTCCCGGCCGGTGGCAGCCGTGGACCCCGCTCGGCGTCTGGCTCTCCACCCACATCCTGTTCGCCGGCTTCCCCACGAAACTCTGGCGTGAAGAGGTCGCCCGAAGACTCGGCGACGACGCGATCACCCTCTTCGCCACCGACGGGCCCGGCACCTCAGGCAGCAACGGCTGGCTCCTCACAGGGGACCGCACCGTCACCGGCGCCGCCGTCATCGCGGGCGACCCGCACCGCTTCATCGAGGACCCCGGGGTCTACCAGCAGATCCGCCTGGCCTGCCCCGAGTTCGACGTGGTGGGCCTCGCCGTCCCCGGGGTCCCCGGCATCGCTCACTTCGGCCACGCGGGCGGCGTCGCCTGGGCCATCACCAACGCCATGGCCGACTACCAGGACCTGTACCGGGAGCAGTTGCGGCGTACGGAGGACGGCGGCGTCGAGGCACTCGGCCCCCAGGGCTGGGAGACGGCCGCCGCGCACACCGAGACGATCGCGGTGGCGGGCGCCGAACCGGTGACAATCGAGATCATCGAGACCGGGCGCGGCCCGGTGATCACCGGCGGGCCGGGTGCGGAAGCCGAGGCCGACGCCCCGGACATCGAGGCCGACGCCCCCTCCCTCAGCCTCAGCCTCCGCTACCCGCCCCGCGTCACCGGCGAGCTCGGCTTCGAGGTGCTGCCCGCGCTCCTCCGGGCTCGTACCGTCGCCGACCTCGACACCGCACTCGACGGCTGGGTCGAACCGGTCAACGTCGTCCTCGCCGCCGATACCGCCGGCGCGACCCTGCACCGCGTCGCCGGGTACGTACCGCTGCGCCCGCGCGACAACCAGCTGCGGGTCGTCCCCGCCCAAGACCCCGCGTACGCCTGGCGCGGCCGTCACTCGCCCCTGCCGCGCACCGTGTCCGGGGCCGACGGCACCGGCACGGCGGTCATGGCCAACGAGCGCGGGCTCGCCGCACCGCTCGGCGTCGAGTTCGCACCCGCGCACCGGGCCGAGCGCATACGTGAGCTGCTCGACGGGGAAGAGCGCTGGACCGCCAAAGGCATGGCCGGTATCCACACCGACACCCATCTCGCTTCCGCCCGGCCCCTGTTGGGCCTGCTGGCCGAGACGGCGGAGCTCGGCCCCGAAGCGGCGGAACTGCGCGGCAGGTTGCTGCGCTGGGACCGGCACATGGACGCCGGCAGTGCGGACGCCACGCTCTACTCGGCGCTCCGCGCGGAGGTCGTCCACCGCCTGGCGGCCCACCCCGTCCTCTCCGCCGTTACGGGCGCCGCCGACCCCGTCCGCAGCACCGCCCACCCGGAGCTGTTCCGCCCCTGGCTCGCCGCGGTCCCGAGGGTCGGGTACGCCCTGGAGACGCTGATCGGTCACGAACTCTTCCCGTACCAGGACCGGTTGGCGGCGGTGAGTGAGGCCGTGGAGGCCGTGGCGGCCCGGTACGGCGACGGGAACGCGCCCCGCCCCTGGGGCGAGGTGCACCGCCTCGCGCCCTGGCAGGTGTGGCCGGGCACCGACCCCGACCCGGAGGCGAGCCGGCCGGGACTGGCGGGCGACCACGACTGCGTGCTGTCCACCTCCAGCGTCCCCGGCATCACCGACCACAGTGCCCGCGGCCCGGCCGCCCGCTACGTATGGGACCTGGCGCACCGCGAGGACAGCCTGTGGGTGACCCCGTTCGGTGCGTCCGGGATACCCGGTGACGCCCACCACCGTGACCAACTCCCGCTGTGGGCAAGGGGCGAGCTCGCGTCCGTGGTCACCGACTGGAATCTGCTGCACCGCGACCGATCCGATCCGCTGCACCGCGACCGATCCGATCCGCTGCACCGCGACCGACCCGAGGAGACAACCGAAGTGACCGCAGCCGCCCGCGCCTCCGTCCCCGCCCAGCGCGAGACCGTGTACGAGCAGGAGGTCGACGGCCTCGGGACCGTGCGCCTCGTCGCCATCGACCCGGCCGCCGACCTCGACCTGATCCACAGCTGGGTCTCCGAGGAGCGGGCCCGCTTCTGGGGCATGAGCGAGTCGAGCCGCGAAGAGGTCCTGGAGGCGTACACCTTCCTGGACTCGCTGACGACGCACCACGGCTATCTGGCGCTCCGGGACGGCATCCCGGTCGCGATATTCCAGACGTACGACCCGGCGGAGGACCCGCTCGGCGAGTGCTACGAGGTGCTGCCCGGCGACTTCGGCGTCCACCTCCTGATAGGCCCCGGCGACAGGGCCGAGCGTGGCTTCACCGGCTACCTGCTCGCCGTACTCGTCAGTCACGCCTTCAGCGACCCGGCGCATCTGCGCATCGTCGTCGAGCCCGACGCGCGCAACGAGCGGGCCGTCGCCCGGATGGTCCGGGCGGGCTTCGAACTCGGCCCGGAGATCGAGAAGCCGGAGAAGCGGGCGCGGCTGGCGTTCCTGCGACGGCCTGCCGCTGTCCAGTCCGGCCCCGGACCGGGCCTTTCAAACGAGAGGCCCTAGGGCCTCTCGTTTGGATCATGCCGGGCTCGCGGGGTCCGGCACGCACATCTGCGGCGTTGTCGTCAATCACCAACGCTCCGCGTTGCCTCAATCCTCCGCCTTGCAGCTGCACGCACCAGACCCCGCTCGCTGATCCGGCCTGATCCAAACGAAAGGCCCTAGGTCACTTCAGGTACGGCTCAAGCGCCTTGCCCCAGGTGGTCGCCACCTTTTTGTACGCCTTCTCGCAGCCCTCGGTCCGCTTCTCGGGAAGCACGTCCGGGCCGACCAGGTCCTGGTATCCGTCGGGGTCGGAGCCGTACACCCAGCAGGCCCACGCGTAGAACTGCGCGCTGTCCACGGCGTGGTCCTCGGCGAAGGCGGTCCGGGTACTGCTCTTCGCGCCCTGGCCGGCCATCACCGCCCAGGCGTCCACGATGCCGGTGACGAACTTCTTGTCGTCGTCCGTGGTGAGGAGCACGGCGGAGAGCTGGTTCACGGCCTCCTCCTCGTCCCCGTCGACCGGCAGGCCGTACATCGCGATCAGTCCGTGGCCCAGCTCGTGCACGAGGACGCCGTGGGTCAGGCCGATGAGGCCGGCGGCGACGGCGTCCTCCTTCTCCTGCGCGTCGGCGCCGGGTGTGGCGCTCTCGGCGACGGACTTTTTGTACGCCGGAGCCATACGCCCGAGGAACTCGTAGCAGTACGTGATCGACCTCGCTGTCGGGTCCCAGTACGCGTCGGTCGTGCCGCAGCTCTTCGCCTCGACGGGCACGTCGTAGGGGAGCGCGACGCGGCTGTTCGCGAACGCGGCGAAACTTTCCAGGGTCTTGTTCTTCCGGAGGAACGCCTCCGTCTCCCGGTCGGCCGCCGTCAGGCCCTCGGTGTACGTCACGACCAGCTCGCCCTTCCCCGACGGGGATGCGGCCGGTGAGGTGGCCCTCGCGCGGGCCGCCGCGGCGGCCGCGGAGGGCTCGGCGCCACTGCCGCCGCCCTGCGCCCCGCCGGACGAGCAGCCCGCCGACGTCAGCCCCAGTACGGCGGCCAGCACGGCCGCCCCGGCCGCCCGCCGTACCGCCCGCGCACCGGCCGGTGCCCCGCTCCACGTGCCGTTCCAGGTCCGTGCCCGGGTTCGCATCGAAACTCAGCCCCTCACCGTCGGCGATCGGTCCCTCCCCGACGGTCCGGGACAAGGTCGGGGAGTGCCACCACTCGCGGGCCGTTCGGGTGAGTGCTCAGCGCCCCAGGAAGACCGGGTTGGTGAGCGCGGCGAGCGGCCCGGGGAGGCCCGGCACCTGGGCCGGGTGCCGGACCTCGGCGCGGACGTAGGCGGCGTACTGCGGCGTCGTGCGCCACTCCACCGTGCCGGTCCCGGAGGCGGGCAGCGGGGCGGTGAACAGCGTGCCCTGATCGGTCACGAGGTGCGCCGTGCAGCCCGGCGCCCCGCCGACCTCCAGCCGCACGGTGACAGGGGCGTCCGCTTCGGCGGGCAGCCGATCGCCGATCCCGGCGTGCAGGCCACGGCCGCCGGAGGCTCCGAAGGCGAGCGTGATGTCGGACGACTCGGCGATGTACGAGCGCCCCGCCCGGATACCGTCCGTGATCGCTTCGCGGGACAGCTCGTCGGCCAGGACGACGGTCTGCGGCAGGCCCACCCGGTCCGGCTCGCGGTGCGCGTCGCTGTTCCCCATGGCGGGAACCCACGGCCTGCCGGAGCGTACGGACGCCACGAGGGCGTTGTCCCACTCGGCGAGGGAGATCTCGTCGTCGGGCGTGTAGGGCCCGTTCCACACCTCCACGGCGTCCGCCTCACCGAAGCCGAACTTCCAGTGGCAGCCGATGCAGGTGGCGTGCGGATGGGCGGGCACGACCAGCCCGCCGGCCCGGCGTACGGCCTTCGCGAAGTGCCCGAACCGGTTGTCGCGGGCCCGGTAGCGCCAGTCGACGAAGGTGCCCGGATCGGTAGCGAGCGCGAGCACGTGCCCGTTGCGGGTGGTGACCTCCTCGCCCGTCAGGATCAGCAGGTCCTCGCCCCACAACCCGTCCCACGCGCTGTGCGCGGAGTGGGTGTTGTGCTCGCTGCTGTTGATGAAGTCGAGCCCGGCGGTCCGCGCGGCGGCGGCGATCTCGGCCGGGGTGCGCCTCCCGTCGGAGTGGACGGAGTGCAGATGGCAGTCGCCGCGGTACCAGGCGCGGCCCCGTCCCTTGGCGCGCTCCGGCGGGTACACGGGCTTCGGCGTGGAGCCGGAGGGCCCGAAGCGGAGGGTGATCGTCACCTCGTAGGGGAGCCCTTCGGGGGCCACGGTGTACGGCCCCAGCGCGATGTGCCAGGTCCCGGCCCGTACGGGGCCCGCGATATAGCCGGGGGTCGCCGCGTCCGCGCGGATGAAGAAGGTGGTGCGGGCCCCGCCGGACCAGCCCCGGAAACCGGCCCCGCCCAGCGCGGTGCCGCGCTCGTCGAAGATGCCGATGTCCAGGGCGTTGCCCTGAGTGCCGGCCGGGACGGGCGTCCTCTCGTACGCGTACGAGACCGCGATCTCCCGGACGCCGTGCGGCACTTCGACGGGCAGGTGGACGAAGTCGGGCGATCCGGTGGGCAGTGTGCCCCGTACGGTGCGGGCCTCCTCCGCGGAGGGCGAGGCGTCGGCGAAGCTCACGGTGCCCAGCGTCAGCGCCGTGGCGGCGGTCCCGACGAGCAGGCCGCGCCTGGCGATCGGGCGGTCGTGAGCGGTGTGCGAACCGGTCATACGAGTGGCTCCCCAGGGTGTCGTCGTGTACGCGAACCCTGGTATTGGCCCGTGAACGCCGCGGAAACGTAAGGGGTGTTGTGGCCAAGGTACGAAGGAGGGCGTGGGGTCGCGGAACAGCCCGGGGCTCGGATTCACGGGCCCGACGGCATACGTTTGAGCCCCACCGGTCGACGACGGAGGTGTCCTCGCATGCGGATCGCCACAACGATCTTCCTCACCGATCAGACGATCACGCCGGTCGCGCTCGCGCGTGAACTGGAACAACGGGGCTTCGCCGGGCTCTATCTGCCCGAGCACACCCACATTCCGGTGAGCCGGGAGACGCCCTATCCGGCGGGCGGCGAGCTGCCCCCCGAGTATGGCCGGACCCTGGACCCCTTTGTCGCGCTCGGCCAGGCGGCGGCGGTGACGGAACGCCTCGCGCTCGGCACCGGCATCACGTTGCTCGCCCAGCACGACCCGATCGGTCTGGCCAAGCAGATCGCCACGCTCGACCATCTCTCCGGTGGCCGCTTCACCCTCGGCGTCGGCTACGGCTGGAACGTGGAGGAGGCCGCCGACCACGGGGTCGACTGGTCGAAGCGGCGGGCGCTCGGCAGTGACCGGCTGGCCCTGATGCGGGCGCTCTGGTCGGACGAACCGACGGCGTACGAGGGTGAGTTCGGCTCGGTTCGGGCGAGCTTCGCGTACCCGAAGCCGGTCCGGAAGCCGCGCGGCCCGGTGACCGGACCGCGCACCCTGATCGGCGGCGCCGCGGGCCCGAAGCTGTTCGCGCAGATCGCGGAGTCCGCGGACGGCTGGCTGCCGATCGGCGGGCGCGGTCTCTCGGAGTCCGTACCGGAGCTGCGCAGGGTCTGGGAGGCGGCGGGCCGGGACCCCCAGCAGCTCCACGTGGTGCCGTACGCGGTCCTCCCGAGCCCGGGGAAGCTGGCGCACTACGCGGATCTGGGCATCGAGGAGGTCGTCCTCCAGCTTCCCCCGGAGCCCGCGCCGGAGGTGCTGCGGGTGCTGGACGCCTACGCGGCGCACCTTTAAGGACCGAGGGACGGGGGGACGGGAAAGGGGCCGGACCCGCACCCGCGGTCCGGCCCCTCTCTGCCTGCTGCTACTTCACGTTGATCGCGTTCCAGGCCGAGGTCACGCCCTGCTGCTCGGCGCTTCCCGCCCCGTACAGGTCGCTCGCGGCCTGCAGCGTTGCCGCACGGGCGCCGGCGTAGTCGGTCGAGGAGGTCATGTACGTGGAGAGGGCCTTGTACCAGATCTTGTACGCCTTGTCCCGGCCGATGCCCGTGACGGTGGAGCCGTCGGCGGTCGGGGAGTCGTACGAGACGCCGTTGACCGTCTTGGCGCCGCTGCCCTCGGACAGCAGGTAGAAGAAGTGGTTGGCCGGACCGGACGAGTAGTGCACGTCCAGCCTGCCGACGTTCCTCGACCAGTAGTCCGCCGACGAGCCGTCCCTGCTCGGCTTGTCCATGTAACGCAGCGGGGTGCCGTTGCCGCGGATGTCGATCTTCTCGCCGATGAGGTAGTCACCGGCGTCGACGGTGTTGTTGGCGTAGAACTCCACCGAGGTGCCGAGGATGTCGCTGGTGGCCTCGTTGAGGCCGCCCGACTCCCGGCTGTACTTCAGCCCGGCGGTGGCCGCCGTGAGGCCGTGGGTCATCTCGTGCGCGGCGACGTCCAGCGAGGTGAGCGGCTTGAGGTTGTTCGCGCCGTCGCCGTACGTCATGCAGAAGCAGCTGTCGGACCAGAACGCGTTGACGTACGCGTTGCCGTAGTGGACGCGCGAGTAGGCGGCCTTGCCGTCGCCAGCGATGCCGTTGCGGCCGAACTCCGTCTTGTAGAAGTCCCAGGTGACGCCGGCGCCGTAGGCGGCGTCGACCGCGGCCGTCTGGCGGTTCGTCGGGGTGCCGCCGCCCCAGACGTCGTCCGCGTCGGTGAAGAGGGTGCCGGTGCCCGACGTGCCGCCGTTCAGGTCGTACGTCTTGTGCCCGCCGCGGCCTCCGTCGGTGAGGCTGTAGGAGGAGCCGCTGAGGGTGGTGCCCAGGGAGACGGAGCCGCTGTACTGGCTCGTGCCCGTCCCGTTGTGGATGCCCTCGTACGAGTAGAGCTTCTTGCCGCTCGTCGCATCGGTGATGACGTGCAGCTCGCGGGGCGTGCCGTCGGCCTGCGTACCGGTGACGACGGTCTCGTACGCGAGGACCGGCTTGCCGTCCGCAGCCCAGACCACCTTGCGCGCACCCGGGGCCGCCGCTACGGCGGCGGTCGTCGTCGCGAGGGATATCTTCTCGGCGTGCGCGCGGGAGACGCCCTTGAGCGAGCCGTCCTTGCGGGTGTGGGCGACCAGGTCGCCACCGAGTACCGGAAGACCGTCGTAGGTCCGCTCGTACCGGGTGTGCACGGTGCCGTCGGCATCCTTGACCACATCGCGGACGGCCAGCTTCTCCTGAGCCCCGAGCCCGATCTTCCGCGCCGTGGCGTCGGCCCCGGCCTGCGCATCCTTGATGGCGGCTGCCCTGGCGGAGGCGCTGAGCGGAAGGGCGGTGGCCCCGGCCTCGCGGTCGGCGGCCGTGGAGTCGGCGCTGGCGGGTGCGCCCTGTACGGCGACAACAGCCATGGCAGCAGAGGCGACAAGTGCCGCGGCACGCAGCGTGGTTCTCACGCGGTCTCTCCTTCACTCGGTTCGTGGGGGGTGCGCCGGTGAGAATGGCACCGAATGAACGTTCGTGACAGAGACCTGACAGACTTTTGACCTTGTCGGCTCGTCCATAGCCGGACAAAGTCCGGTATCCCGTGACCGGGCTAACCCCTCCCGCTGCAACCGGGTGAGCCGAAGTGGCATCCTTCAACACTGGAGATCGAAGCGCGGACCGCCACCACCGACGTGTGCGGCCGCCTGGGAGTTGGGGGAGCCATGAACAGGCCGCTGCGGCACATCGCCATTTTCTGCGGGCTGTTGATGCTTGCCCTGCTGCTGCGCTCGAACTGGCTGCAGTTCGCCCAGCGCGAGGAGCTCGCGAACCACGAGCACAACCGGCGCGTCAAGATCACGCAGTTCGCCACCCCGCGCGGCGACATCATCGTCGGCGGCAATGAGGTGACCGGCTCGAAGGCCGTGTCCGGCGCCGAATTCAAGTACCAGCGCACGTTCAAGGACGGGCCGATGTACGCACCGATCACCGGCTACGCCTCCCAGGCGCAGGGCATGTCCCTCCTGGAGAAGACGTACGACGAGGTGCTCAGCGGCCAGGACGAACGGTTCGCCTTCCGGCACGCCAAGGACATCCTCATGGGCGAGCCGCGGCGCGGCGGCGATGTGATCACGACCATCGACCCGAAGGCGCAGGAGGCCGCGTACAAGGGTCTGACGGACATCGACGCCCGGGGCGCGGTGGTCGCCCTCGACCCGGCCACCGGCAAGGTCCTCGCGCTCGCCTCCACCCCCTCGTACGACCCCGCGGTCTTCGCCGGCAACTCCTTCAAGGAGGGCGACAAGTTCCAGGCGCTCGTGAAGGACAAGGGCAAGCCGCTTGCCAACCGTCCCCTGCGCGAGACCTTCCCGCCCGGCTCCACCTTCAAGATCCTCACGGCCGCCGCCGCCCTGGAGCACGGCGTCGTCAGCGACGTCGACGCGAAGACCGACGCGGTCTCGCCGTACCCCCTCCCGCTCTCCACGAACAAGATCAGCAGCGAGGCGGGCGACGCGGCCTGCAACAAGGCGTCCCTGAAGACGGCCATGCAGTTCTCCTGCAACAACGTCTTCCTCGACATGGCGGCCAAGCTGGGCGACGACAAGATGCGGGAGACGGCGGAGAAGTTCGGCTTCAACTCCGACGTGTACTCGGAGGACTTCGGCGACATGCTCGCCACGAAGAGCCTCTATCCGGAGGAACTGGACAGGCCGGGCACCGCGCTGACCGGTATGGGACAGGGCTCCCTCACGAGCACCCCGATGCAGATGGCGATGATCACGGCGGCCATGGCAAACAACGGCAAGTTGATGCAGCCGTACATCGTCGACGAACTCAAGGGCCCCGATCTCTCCTCGCTGGAGCAGAACGAGCCGCAGCTCATGAGCCAGGCGGTCTCCGAGGAGACCGCGAAGAAGGTCCAGGAGATGATGGAGTTCACCGCCAAGGAGGGCAGCGCCCAGAAGGCCCTGATCGACGGCGTGACGGTCGGCGGCAAGACCGGCACCGCGCAGCGGGGCGTGGACGTGCGCAAGGAAGTCCCGTACGGCTGGTTCGTCTCGTACGGCAAGAAGCCCGACGGGCAGTCGGTCGCGGTCGCGGTATTCATCGACCCGACGGCGATGGACATCTCCCGCGAGGACATCTCCGGTGGTGGGCTGGGTGCCCCGATCGCGAAGAACGTGATGAAGGCGGTGCTGGGGGAGTAGGCCCCCCGGCCTACTCCCCCAGCGAGGGCCCAGGGCCTCCCTCGTATGGCGCCGACGAGGTCTTCCTCGTCGGCACCGCCCTAGGACCTCTCGTCCGGGTCAGGCCAGGCCAGGCCTGACCCGGACGACAGGCTCCAGGCCTTCCCCGTCGGTGCCCCCTAGGTCTCCCTTGTCCAGCGCTGCGACGACTCCCCGGCGCACGTCGACGTCACCAGGAAACTGGTCGTGCCCAGGTCGAGGCAGCCGCCGTTGTAGTCGCTCAGGAGGCTGCCGCCTGAACCGGTACGCCAGATCCGGCCGGCCTCCTGGGCGCAGTCGCCCACGAAGACGGCCTGGCCGAGCATGTTGGCGTACAGGCACTGGCCGGTCTGCTGGTTGACGAGCTTGAAGCCGCCGCCGGACTGGCTCCGCACGGTCCACCGGGCGGTCGAGTCCGAGCAGGAACCGAGATCCGAGCCGCCGTACGTCTGGGTGATGCAGCCGCCGTTGTCGCCGTTGCGGTAGCGGTAGGTGCCGGAGGAGGGGGGAGGGGCGGCCGAGGACGGCCCGGAGCCGCCCGCGCCGGACGCGGCGGCCCCGCCGGAATCGGCGGCGCCCGAGTCGCCGGAGTCGTCGTTCCCGTCCGTGTCGTCGGCGCCGGTCCCGGTGCCGACGCCGGCCGCGGCCTGGGAGCCGTCTGCTCCGCCTGCCCTGCCCTGCTCCTTGCCTCCGTCGCCATCGGCGTCGTTCTCGTCGGCCTTGTCCTTGTCCCCGGCCTTGTCCTTGCCCGGCGACTTCGCCGGTGACGCCGTGCCCGACGGGCTCCCGCCCGATGCCGCTGCGGGGTCGGCCGGTGCCGAGACCGAGGCCGAAGGGCCGGCCTTCTCGGTGGCCTCCGGCGAGGAGATGTACGGCAGGAGCTGGAGGGCGAGGGTCGTGCCGCCCACGGTGACGACGACGGGGACGACGGCGAGGAAGGCGCGCTTACGGCGGCGGCGCGCGGGGCGTTCGGCGCGTTCAGGCTCCGGCTTCGGCTCCGGCTTCCGCTCCGGGTCGGCGCCCTCCTCCGGCTCCGGGTTTCCGCCGGTGAGCGGGATGGTCGGTGTGTCGATCTTCTGTGTGCTCGCGGCGAAGGCGGCCCGCTCGGCCAGGCGCTCCGTGATGGCAGTGGGCCACAGCGGCCCGGTGAACGGCCCTTGCCGCGCCACGCGTTCGAGGATCTCGACGGCGGTCGGACGGCCGTCCGGGTCCTTGTCCAGGCAGGCCGCGACGAGCTCTGCGAGGTCCGCGTCCAGCTCCCGCAACGGCTCCAGGTCGGGCTGTTCGTGGACGATGCGGTAGAGCACGCCGTGGCCCGATTCGTCGCCGAAGGGCGGCCGGCCGCACGCGGCGTATGTGAGCGCCGAGGCGAGAGCGAACACATCGGTGGCGCCGCTCAACCCACGGGAGCCCGAGGCCTGTTCGGGAGCCATATAGGGGGGCGTACCCACGACCATGCCGGTTCTGGTCAACTGGCTCTGCTCGGCGGCCCGGGCGACGCCGAAGTCGATGAGGGTGAGCCCGTCGAGGGTCAGCATGACGTTGGACGGCTTGATGTCCCGGTGCACCATGCCCAGTGCGTGCACCGACGCCAGGGCGGCCGCCGTCTCCCACAGCAGCAGCCAGAGCGCAGGGGCGGGCAGAGAGCCGCCGTGCAGCTCGACGGCCTGGCTCAGGGTGAGCCCGGGAACGTACGCGGTGGCGAACCACGGAGGCATCGCGGTGCGGTCGCTGGCGAGCAGCGGCGCGGTGGCCTCCTCGGGCAGCCGGGACAGGTTGTCCAGCTCGTGGCCGAACCGGCGCAGGAAGTCGGGGTCCTCGCCGACGACGGAGGAGAGCAGCTGTTTGACGGCCACGTAACGGCCCTCGTGTACGCCGAGGTACACCCGGCCCATGCCACCGGCCCCGAGCCGCCCCGCAAGCGGAATAGATCCGATCCGGAGCGGGTCCTCCGCCTCCAGGGGCTCGGCCCCGCTTCCCTCCAGCTCGAACACGTCAACCCCGTTAGAATTGGAATCAGTTTCTAGAAACCTACTCTAGAGCTGGTAAGGATCTCCATGAGCCCAAAACAACAACGCGGCGCGGTGACCGCCGACTTGCTCCTCGACGCCGCGCTGCGTCTCTACGGCGCCGAGGGCGAGCGGGGTATCACGGTCGGCGCGGTCACCAAGGCCAGCGGGGTCAGCCTGGGCAGCCTGTACCACCACTTCGGCAGCATCGACGGCCTCGCGGCCGAGCTGATGCACCGCTGGCTGAGCCGGTTGCTGGGCGAGCTGGCGATGGCCCTCCAGGACGCCCGCACCACGCGTGCCGCTGTCCACGCCCTCGTACGGACCTACCTGGCCTTCGTCCAGGAACACCGGGATGCCGCCCTGCTCCTGCACTCCGCCACGGCCGACCGTTACGGCATGGCCAAGGGCAAGGAGCTCCGCGATGCCCAGGAGGCCCGGCTTTCGCCGTTCGCCGAGTGGCTCCGGCCCCGCGTCGAATCCGGCGAACTCGCCCCGCTGCCCCTTGCGTTGATCGAGTCCCTGGTCCTCGGCCCGGTCGTCGCCGTCGCCCGCCGCTGGCTCTCGGGCATCGACGACGTCGACCTCGACGAGGCGGCCCGCATTCTGCCGGACCGGATCTGGCGGTCACTGGCCCCGTGACCGGTGCCGCGTAGGAGGCCCTACGAACGGGCGGGCTGGTTGGCGATCAGCAAGGTGGTGCCAGCCGGCCGGAAGCCCAGGCGGGCATAGATGCGGGCGACCGCGTCCTCGGCGTAGGCGAGGAAGACGGTGTGCACGCCGTGGTCGTGTGCGTGGGCGGCCAGGGCCGCCATGACGGCCGCGCCCAGTCCCTGGCGGCGGGCCGTGGGAAGGGTCCCGATGCCGCCGATCTCGGTGATGCCGTCCGACGGGTGGTAGTGGCCCACGGCGAGCGGTGTGCCGTCGGGTGCGAGGGCGGCCACGAGGACCTTGCGGCCGGCGCGGAGGGTCGGACGAACGGTCGCGAGCGTGCCGTCACCCGTCAACTTCTCCGCCACCACAGCCAGTTCCGCGCGCCCCGTGCTCCCCACCGCCGTCCCCACGTCGGCGAAGGCCAGGCGGGGGAGGGCGAGGGCGGCGGGCAGGGCCGGGTCATCGGCGTCCAGGACGCGCAGCGTGACACCGTCCGGCAGGGGTGGCGGCAGCAGCGGGTGGTGCGGGTCGATGACCATCAACGGGCGTTCCAGCACGGGCAGGCCCGCCGCCTCGACCAGACCGCGCATCGCGGGTGCCACCTCGTCCAGCCACTCGAACGCCTCCGGCACACCGAGCTCCCGCTGCCGGGCCCGTACGAGGGCGATGTCGGCGCCCGTGACGGCGGCGGCGCCGGCGGGGGTGGGCTGGGCATGGCTCGGGCCGCCGTAATACGGGGCACCCGCCGCCCTCCGTACGAACAACCGCAACGGCCCGTACGCCTCGGCCTCGGCGAACACCAGGGGCACGGTGGCGTAGTAGTGCTCTATACGGGCGCGAAGCGACGGCTCTGTCATGTGCCGCATCCCATCACGACGCGGCGCGACACCCGATCGGGGCCGGTGCAGGCCGTTCCGAAAACCTCCCGGAATCACCTGGCCGCGCGCGGACCGGAACGGCCCCGTGACGGCCACCGAGGGCCGGATGACGGGGCCCCGGCCGACACGCCTACTCCCCGGCCTCCACCCTCCGCGACAACCCGGCAGGCGACTGCGAGCACCCTTCGCCTACCCCCTCTGACCTGGGTTTTCATGCACCTACGGCATATCGTGTACCCCTGAGAAAGGGGCAGTTGATGGACCGGAACATACGCAGTGTGGACGACGTGCTGAGACTCCTGGACGGCCTGTTCGCACCGGAGGCCGACCGCTGGACGGCGGGCGGGGCGTCGTGGTGGGACGGGTTCTACGCGGACCGGTCGAAGGCGGTGCCGTTCTTCGTGGCGAAGCCGGACGAGAACCTGGTCTCGTACGCCGACCGTGGCCTGATCACCCCGGGCCGCGCCCTCGACCTGGGCTGCGGCCCCGGCCGCAACGCCCTCCACCTGGATGCCCTGGGCTTCGAGGTGGACGCGGTCGACCTGTCCCCGGCGGCCATCGCCTGGGCCGAGGAGCGGGCGAGCGAGGCGGGGGCCGACGTCCGGTTCCACTGCGGCGACGCGTTCGCGCTGACGGCCGCGGAGCTGGGCGGACCGTACGACCTGGTCTACGACTCGGGCTGCTTCCACCACCTGCCGCCCCACCGCCGCATCAGCTACCTCGCCCTCCTGGACCGCGTCCTCGCCCCCGGCGGCCACCTCGCCCTCACGTGCTTCGCGTCGGGAGGCATGGGCTCGGAACTCCCCGACGAGGACTTCTACCGTGAGGCGGGCCTCAAGGGAGGGCTCGCGTACACGGCGGAGTCGTTGCGCTGGATCTTCTCCGACCTGACGGAGGTCGAACTACGCCGCATGAACGACGAGCCGTCCGAGTCCTCACTGTTCGGCGAAGCGTTCCTGTGGACGGGCCTGTTCCGTCGGGGGTAGCTGCGGACTCACTGCCTCCCCGTGCACCATGGAGACCGGAACGAGGAGAACGGTCATGGACCACTCGCAATGGAGGACCCGCCGGACCAGGAAGCTCCTGGGCGAACCGGTCGAGGAGTCGCGGGTAGTGCGGGGTGTCGCTGTGGCGATGAGAGCGTTTTCGCGGGGACGGGAGAAGTGGGGGCGTCTTGCCCCTGCCGTCGTTGCGCCAGCAGTGGCGTGTCCCCATCGGTGGGGGGTGCCCGGTCACTCGGACGAGGGTTCCGTCCTCCCTCGAACGCCGGACGGGCTGAATGCGGGCCCTACACCGACCTGAGCGCCCGTGCCGGGGCCGGAGTCTTGTCCGTGGCGGGTTTGCCCAGCAGCGACGGGAGTTCTGTCAGGGTCGTGATGTGCCAGTCCGCCGTCTCCGTCACGTCCGGGTGCTCCGCCCACCAGTGGCCGTACGGGCCGCGGCGGATGTGGGCCGTGCGCAGGCCCGCGGACCTGGCCGGGAACAGGTCGTTGGCCGGGTGGTCGCCCACGTACAGCGTGGCCCGGGGGTCGGCTTCCGCCGCGTCCAGTACGCGCTCGAAGAAGCCCGGGTCCGGTTTGGCGACGCCCCACTCCTCCGAGGTGACGACCAGGTCCGCCGGCAGGTCCAGGGCGCGCAGCAGTTCGCCCGCGCGTGCGGTCCGGTTGCCCGCGATCACGACCCGCAGGCCCAGCGCGCGCAGTTCGGCGAGTGCGGGGCGGACGTCGGGGTAGAGGTCCGACTCGCCCAGGTGCTCGCCCCGGCCGGCCGCCGAGCGGGCGAGCGCGGCCTCGGCGACGTCCATGCCGGGGCGCAGCAGCCGCAGTGCGTCGTCGCCGTCGCCGCCCTGGACGACCGCGGCGCCGACCACGGCGCTGAGTGTGTGCGGCGGAATGCCCAGCCAGTTGGCCCAGGACGCCCAGTACCGGTCGTCGCGGATGAGTGTTTCGCCGATGCCGAACACGATCGTTTCCATCACCATGCGAGCCTACGGGGCAAGCGGGGCATAACGGTCCAGGCGCCAGGGGTGCGGGGGAGGTCCGACCCGCCGGAGTGCTGGTTCGGGGCGGGTGCCTCGCTCGTATGCTCGGGTCATGACCGATCCTCAGCGCGGACGCCCGACCACCAACGCCATGCGGCGCGCCCTCAAGCGTGCCCGGGACGGCGTGGCCCTCGATGTGACCGAGGCCGCCGTGCTGCTCCAGGCGCGCGGCGACGATCTGACGGACCTCGCCGGGTCCGCAGCCCGGGTGCGGGACGCCGGGCTCGACGCGGCGGGCCGGCCGGGCGTCATCACGTACTCCCGCAAGGTCTTCATCCCGTTGACGCGGCTGTGCCGGGACATGTGCCACTACTGCACGTTCGTGACCGTGCCGGGGAAGCTGCGGCGCGAGGGGCACGGGATGTTCCTGTCGCCCGACGAGGTCCTCGACATCGCCCGCAAGGGTGCCGAAATGGGCTGCAAGGAAGCGCTGTTCACGCTCGGCGACCGGCCCGAGGACCGCTGGCCCGAGGCGCGCGAGTGGCTGGAGGCCGAGGGGTACGACGACACGCTCGCGTACGTACGGGCGATGGCGATCCGGGTCCTGGAGGAGACAGGTCTCCTTCCGCACCTCAATCCGGGCGTGCTGACCTGGACCGACCTCCAGCGTCTCAAGCCCGTTGCCCCGTCCATGGGCATGATGCTGGAGACGACGGCGACCCGCCTGTGGTCCGAGCCCGGCGGCCCGCACCACGGCTCCCCGGACAAGGAGCCCGCCGTACGGCTGCGGGTGCTGGAGGACGCGGGCCGCTCCAACGTCCCGTTCACCACCGGCATCCTGATCGGGATCGGCGAGTCGTACGAGGAGCGCGCCGACTCCCTCTTCGAACTGCGCAAGACGGCCCGCGCCTACCACGGCATCCAGGAAGTCATCGTGCAGAACTTCCGCGCGAAGCCGGACACGGCGATGCGCGGTATGCCGGACGCCGAGCTGGAGGAGCTGGCCGCGGCGATCGCCGTCGCCCGCCACATCCTCGGCCCGTCCGCCCGCATTCAGGCCCCGCCGAACCTCGTCGACGCCGAGTACGCCCTCCTCATCGGCGCCGGGATCGACGACTGGGGCGGCGTCTCGCCGCTCACCCCCGACCATGTGAACCCCGAGCGCCCCTGGCCGCACATCGACGAACTGGCTGCGAAGACAGCGGAGTCGGGCTTCCATCTCCGTGAACGTCTCACCATCTACCCGGAGTTCATCCAGCGCGGCGAGCCGTGGCTCGACCCCCGGCTCCTCCCGCACGTGCGGGCCCTCGCCGACCCGGAGACGGGACTCGCGAAAGAGGGGACGATCCCGGCCGGTCTGCCCTGGCAGGAGCCCGACGAGGGCTTCAACGCCTCCGGCCGCACCGACCTGCACCGCACCATCGACACCGAGGGCCGTACCGGCGACCGGCGCGACGACTTCGACGAGGTGTACGGGGACTGGGAAGCCCTCCGCGAGGCGGCGGCCCCCGGCATGGTGCCCTCCCGCATCGACGGCGATGTGCGCGAGGCCCTGAGCCAGGCCGCCGGCGACCCGACGAAGCTCACCGACGACCAGGCGCTCGCCCTGCTGCACGCGGACGGCCAGGCGCTGGACGAGCTGTGCCGGATCGCGGACGCGCTGCGCCGGGACGTGGTCGGTGACGACATCACGTACATCGTCACGCGGAACATCAACTTCACCAACGTCTGCTACACCGGCTGCCGGTTCTGTGCCTTCGCCCAGCGGCGTACGGACGCCGACGCGTACACCCTCTCGCTGGACCAGGTCGCCGACCGTGCCGCGCAGGCGTGGGACGTCGGCGCGGTCGAGGTCTGCATGCAGGGTGGCATCCACCCCGACCTGCCGGGCACGGCCTACTTCGACATCGCGCGGGCCGTGAAGGAACGCGTCCCCGGCATGCATGTGCACGCCTTCTCACCGATGGAGGTCGTCAACGGGGCCACCCGCACCGGCCTGTCCATCCGCGACTGGCTGACCGCAGCGAAGGAAGCCGGCCTGGACTCGATTCCCGGTACCGCCGCCGAGATCCTCGACGACGAGGTCCGCTGGGTCCTCACCAAGGGCAAGCTGCCGACGGCCACCTGGCTGGAGGTCATCAGGACCGCGCACGAGGTGGGCCTGCGCTCCTCCTCGACCATGATGTACGGGCATGTCGACCAGCCCCGCCACTGGCTCGGCCACCTGCGGACGCTGGCCGGCCTCCAGCAGGAGACGGGCGGTTTCACGGAGTTCGTGACGCTCCCGTTCATCCACACCAACGCCCCGGTCTACCTGGCGGGCATCGCCCGCCCCGGCCCGACCGACCGCGACAACCGTGCGGTCACCGCGATGGCCCGGCTCCTCCTGCACCCGCACATCACCAACATCCAGACCAGCTGGGTGAAGCTCGGCACGGAGGGCGCGGCGGAGATGCTGCGCTCGGGCGCCAACGATGTGGGCGGCACCCTGATGGAGGAGACCATCTCCCGGATGGCCGGATCGAGTTACGGCTCGTACCGGTCCGTCCAGGACCTCGTCGCCATCGCCGACCTCGCGGGCCGCCCGGCGAAGCCGCGTACGACGCTGTACGGGGAGGTCCCGGCCGAGCGCATCACGGCGGCCGCCGCCTCGGACGGGCACCTGCCGGAGCTGCTGCCGGTGCTGCCGAGCTGATCCGGGCCGAGCGTTCGACCTCGGACGATCTCCGACCCTGTCACATTCTGCCGAGCTGATCCGTCAAGGAGGTACAGGCATCAGCAACGGACACAGGAGCCCTTCATGAACGCTCGTCTGAACGTCTTCGCCAACCCGGTCGCCACCACCCTCATGAAGCACTTCAACATGGCGGGGAAGGCAGTCACGGATTCGGGGCTGCCGTCCACGACACAGGAGCTGGTGAAGATCCGCGCCAGCCAGATCAACGGCTGCGGCTTCTGCACCGACATGCACACCAAGGACGCCGCGCACCACGGGGAGACCTCGACGCGCCTCAACCTGGTCGCGGCCTGGCGGGAGGCCAACGTCTTCACCGACGCCGAGCGCGCCGCACTGGAGCTCACGGAACAGGGAACGCGCATCGCCGATGCGGCCGGTGGTGTCTCGGACGAGGTGTGGGCGAACGCCGCCAAGCACTACGACGAGGACCAGCTCGTCGCTCTGGTGTCCCTCATCGCCGTCATCAACGCCTATAACCGGCTGAATGTCATCATTCAGCAGCCCGCGGGCGACTACAAGGTGGGCCAGTTCGGATAATCGGCCGGAACGGATACCGGGAAGTGCCCGGCCGGGAACGCGGATACCGTCCCGGCCGAGCACGGCACCCACCCCGGAATGCCGAGCACGGCACCCACCCCGGAAAACCGTGAGGAATGCCGTTCAAAAGTGCTCTCGCGAGCTACTCCGTACATACCGTTCCGCTCCTGATCCGGTCCTTCCGGTTCGATTACAGTGCTTGCGCAGTCGCACGCCGGTATTCGGAGGGAAGGGGCACGGTGAGCACAGGGACCACAGCTGTCTGGGGCCGTGTCGAACAGCAGGACTTCCGCAGCCGGGTACGCGGCGCCCTGTTGGGCGGCGCCATCGGTGACGCGCTCGGCGCGGGCGTCACGGGGCTCACGCTGGAAGAGATCCGCGAGGCCCACGGCGCCGAAGCGGTCACCGACTTCGCACCCGCGCACGGCAGACGCGGCGCCGTCACCGCCGTCACGCAGCTCACCCTGTTCACCGTCGACGGACTGATTCGCGCCCAGGTCCGCCGCGACACCGGTGCCTGGCACCCGCCCACCGACGTGCACCGTGCCCATCTGCGCTGGGCCGCGACCCAGCGCGACTGGGGCCCCGACGAACGCCGCACGGAAGACGGCTGGCTCGCCCGCGAGGAGTGGCTGTACACCCGCCGCGCCCCCGCCCGCGAATGCCTCACCGGCTTCGGCGACAGCGTGATGGGCACGCTCGACCAGCCGAAGAACCCCACCGCACGGGACTCGGCCGCTCTCACCCGCTCCGCACCCTTCGGACTCCTGGTCGGCTGGGAGCCGCAGCTCGTCCTCCAGCTGGCCGTCGAGTGCGCCGCCCAGACCCATGGCCACGCGACCGCCCAGCTCGCCGCCGGAGCCCTCGCCGTCATGGTGCACGGGCTGGCCCGCGGCGAGACGCTGGACGGCTCCGTGCAGCACGCCCTGGCTCTGCTCGCCGGGCGCCCGGGCCAGGAACCGGTCACCGAAGCCCTCAAGCAGGCCCTCGGCTCCGTACGCCAGGGCATCCCGGGTCCGGCCCTCATCGAGGCACTCGGAGCCACGGACTCCGCCGAGGAGGTCCTCGCCGTGGCCCTGTACTGCGCCCTGGTCGGCGAGGACGTCCGGCACGGACTGCGCCTCGCCGTGAACCACGGAGGCCCTTCCGCCTCCACCGGGGCGGTCTGCGGGGCCCTGCTCGGCGCGCTGCACGGCGAGACGGCCCTGCCGCCCGCCTGGCTCGCAGAACTGGAGGGCCGGTCCACCCTCCTCGAACTGGCCGACGACTTCGCGATGGAGATGACGCAGGGCCCCGCCCTGCACAGCCCGACCGCCGTCGCCGCCGGCTGGCTCGCCCGCTACCCGCGGGGATGAGAGCGTGCATGAGCACGGGCATGAGAGAGGGGGTGGCGGCCCCCCGGCCCGCCACCCCCGCCCTGCCATCCCCGCCCGGCCGTACGAAGGTCAGTCCTTCACGCCCTCACGGACCGCCGCGTCCCCGGGTCCGGCCTGTGCGGGAATCCCCGCACCATCGGCC
Source organism: Streptomyces sp. NPDC057136 (assembly GCF_042670885.1). Lineage (NCBI taxonomy): Bacteria > Bacillati > Actinomycetota > Actinomycetes > Kitasatosporales > Streptomycetaceae > Streptomyces > Streptomyces sp. NPDC057136. The sequence goes on along the minus strand of NZ_JBHUUV010000014.1, from coordinate 44,778 downwards.
GCGCCTCCGTCGCCGTCCGTGTTGATCTGCTCGATGATCGCGTCGCGCTCCGGGGTGTCCTCCGGCTTGATGAAGCCGATGGCGATGTAGAGCACCAGCGAGATCGCCAGCGGCAGCGCCACCTGGTACTGGAGCGCCACATCCGTCTTGACCGAACCGTCGAAGTTGTAGTTGGTGAAGAAGAACGCGAGCAGTCCCGCCGCCCAGCTGGTGAGCGCCGCCGTCGGCCCCGACTTCCGGAACCTTCGCAGCAGGCCCAGCATGAACGGGATCGCGATCGGGCCCATCAGACCGGCCACCCACTTGATGACGACCGAGATGATGTCCTTGAACGTGGGCGAGTTGATCTGCGTCGCCAGCGCCATCGACAGGACGAGGAAGGCGAGTGTGGAGAGCCGCGCCGCCAGCAGACCGCTGCGGTTGCTCCAGGTGCGCGCCGCCTTGGAGAAGACCGGTGCGATGTCGCGGGTGAAGACCGCCGCGATGGCGTTGGCGTCCGAGGAGCACATGGCCATCGTGTGCGAGAAGAACCCGACGACCACCAGGCCCAGCAGACCGTGCGGCAGCAGCTGTTCGGTCATCAGGGCGTACGAGTCCGAGGCGTCCGGCTTCTTCGCGTCGACGAGCAGCGGGGCGACCCACATCGGGAAGAAGAGGACGACCGGCCAGATCAGCCACAGGATCGCGGAGAGCCGGGCCGAACGGGTCGCGGATCGCGCGGAGTCCGTGGCCATGTAGCGCTGGGCCTGGTTCCACATGCCGCCGTTGTACTCGAACGTCTTGATGAACAGGTACGCCAGCAGGAACGTCACCGTGTACGGACCGGCCGTCGGGTCCGTGTGGCCCTCGGGCAGCTTGTCCCAGACCGTCCACAGCGAGCTGAAGCCGCCCAGTTCGCGCAGGACGATGACCAGCATCGCGATCCCGGCGAAGAGCTGGATGACGAACTGGCCCAGTTCGGTGAGCGCATCGGCCCACAGTCCGCCGACCGTGCAGTAGACGGCCGTGATGGCGCCGGTGATGAAGATGCCCTGGGTGAGGGTGATGCCGGTGAAGACGGAGAGCAGCGTCGCGATGGCCGCCCACTTGGCACCGACGTCCACGATCTTCAGGAGCAGCCCGGACCAGGCCAGCGCCTGCTGGGTCTGGATGTTGTAGCGGTTCTTGAGATATTCGAGCGGGGACGCGACGTGCAGCCGCGAGCGCAGCCGGTTGAGCCGGGGTGCGAAGAGTTTGGCGCCGATACCGATACCGATGGCGATCGGCAGTGACCAGGTCACGAAGGACGTGACGCCGTACTGGTACGCGATGCCGGCGTAACCGGTGAACATCACCGCGCTGTAGCCCGACATGTGGTGCGAGATGCCCGACAGCCACCACGGCATCTTGCCGCCGGCGGTGAAGAAGTCGCTGACATTGTCCACGCGCTTGTGCGACCAGAGTCCGATCGCGACCATCACACCGAAGTAGCCGATGAGCACGGCCCAGTCGAGACTGTTCATGTGCCCCCTCCAGGGGTCCGCCTTGTGAACGGGTACGCACTTCGTCAGTACGGCCGTTCAGCGGTGACCCCGTGCGGGAGCGGGGACTTCGGGGATTGAACCGCCTGTCCGGGTCCCCGGTCAAGGTATGCCCACGATCAGGGATATGAACGTGAATCAGTAAGCCGAACGATTTTGCTTGTTCTTGACCTTGTGGGGCGTTGTCGCGAACGTGACGGCGGCCACACGATGGGCGGGCACTTCGTCAGGCTGTGCAGAGACCGGAAGCCCGTCTTGGGTGAGCAGGTACGACGAGGCCGCACGGGATGCGGGTCCCGTGCGGCCGGTCAAGGAGGAGAACTGTCCCTGCTGTCAGCGCATCAGTTCTCCGGCGTTGACCAGAAGCGACTGCCCGGTGATCGCCCGGGCCCGGTCGGAGGCCAGGAACACCACGGCCTCCGCCACGTCCCCGTCGGTGGCCGGCTCCGGCAGCGCCATCCGTGCGGTGAGCCCGGCCAGCACCTCCTCCTCGGGTACGCCGTCGGTGTGCGCGGCGAACTTCACGTACGCCTGCACCGGCGGCCCCCACATCCAGCCGGGCAGCACCGTGTTCACCCGGATCCGGTGCGGCCCCAGCTCCTGTGCCAGTGAGTACATCGCGGAGGTCAGCGCGCCCTTCGAGGCTGCGTACGCCGCCTGCCGCACCTGCGTCGGGGCCGCCACCGAGGACTGTGTACCGATGATGACCACCGAACCGCCGCGCTCCTTCAGCGCGGGCAGACAGGCCCTCGTCATCCGCAGCGTCCCGAGCAGATTGACGTCGAGCACCGACTGCCAGGCGGTGAAGTCGGCATCCTCCAGACCGCCGAAGTGGGTGTCCAGGGCGGCCACATGGACCACCGCGTCGATCCCCCCGAACCGTGCGAGCGCGAGCGCGGCGAGCGCCTCGCACTGGGCCTCGTCGGTGATGTCGGTCGGCAGGAGGGCCGTGTGCAGGCCCTCGGGGTCGATCCCGGTGGCCGTCCTGGCGAGGTTCGCCTCCGTACGCGCCCCGAGGACCGCACGGCCCCCGTCCCGTACGACGGCCGCCGCGACCTGATGCCCGAGACCGGCACCGACACCCGACACGATGACGGTCTTCCCCGCGAGCAACATCGGCGCCTCCCGGCCCTGGCAGTTCTTCTGACGGAGCGTCAGAGTAGGACGCCGTGGCGAAGCACGGAAGGGGAACGGCATGAGCGAAGAGACACGGAGCGACCTGTACGCGGAGCTGGCGGCGGTGGGACCGTACGGAGTCCACCCCGGGCACGCGCTGATCACGATGGTTGAGCCTCACCCTGGTCATGAGCATGCCTACCATCGATGGTATGAAGACGATCACTACTACGCGGGCGCGATGGCGATGCCCTGGATGTTCGCCGGCCGCCGCTGGGTCGCCACCCGCGAGCTCCAGGCGCTCCGCTACCCGGAGAAGTCCGCGGTGGCCCAGCCGGTCGGCGCCGGGTGCTATCTGTCCACGTACTGGGTGACGGACGGGCGTTACGACGACCACATGAAGTGGACCGTCGGGATCAACAAGCGGCTCAACCGGGACGGCCGGGTCTACCAGGACCGCACCCACGTCTTCACGGCATTCCAGGACCACGAGGCGACGGTCTACCGCGACGGGGCCGCGGGCCCGCGGGACTTCCACGCGCTCGACCATCCGTACGCGGGGCTCGTGCTCCAGGTCGTCGACGCCGACGGGCCGGAGCAGCGCGCGGAGCTGCTGGAATGGCTGCGCTCCCGGCATCTGCCGAAGCGGCTCGCCGGATCACCGGCGGCGATGGTCACGGTCTTCCGGCCCACCCCGTTGCCCGGGGACCGGATGACCTATGTGAAGCAGGTCGAGGGAGTGGACACCCGGCTGACCCTGCTGTGGTTTCTCCAGGAGGACCCGCGTGCCTGCTGGGCGAAGCACTTCACGGGGCTCGACGGGGCGGTCGCCGCATCGGGCCTGGGGCGGGTCGAACTGGTGGCGCCGTTCATCCCTACCGTGCCCGGGACGGACCGGTACGTCGATCAGTTGCGCTGACCGTGCGCTGGCCCTGTGACGCTCTTCAGGCGCTTCGACCACCGGTCGGCTCGGGTTGAGCCCCCTCGGCCAGGACGGCGGACCAGTCGAGAGGGCTCCAGTCGTTGATGCGCCTGTGTTCTAAGGGCAGCACCGGTTAGGCGTCGACGGTGCCCGTTGCGACATCCCGCACGAACGTATTCCACGCACCGGACACGAAGGTGAGCGAGGGACCCTCGGGGGCCTTCGAGTCACGCACGGCAATGGCCTGCGCAAGCGGGGACTTGACCTCGACGCACGCGCCGTTGCCGCCCGAGTACGAGGACTTCGTCCACATGTCCGTAGCGCCCTGAAGAATAGCCATTTTCACTCCGGTTCAGAGAGTTGTGCGAGCGGAACAAACCGCGTTCCTGTTGGCGTGATCGACGCTACTAGCCAACTTCCCCGCGTGACGGGGCCATTCACTCGACCGGATGGCATATCCCCTGTGAGTCTTCCGTCGAGAGGTGGCGGCGGTGTACTCTGCCGCCACCTCTCACCTGACATCACTGTATTACTCACAAAACAGACGTCACGGGGTGACTGGAATCAGCTGGTGTAACCCTTGGCGATGCCGCTGATGAACTCCCGGGTCTGTTCCACATTCAGCGCCTGTGCCCGCAAGTGCTCGTACATGACGCTGTATCGCTGCACATCATTGGCTTTCTCCAGGTAGAGGTCGCTGGTGACGCCCTCGATGTAGACCACGCTGGAGTCCGCGGCATCCGGGAATTCCAGAATGGCGTACTGCCCGTTGATGCCGGGATGCGCTCCCATGCTGAACGGCAGCACCTGCACGGTCACATGGGGCAGATTCGACTGCTCGACGAGGTGCTCCAGCTGGTCGGTCATCACCTGCTTGCTGCCGACCATCCGGTGCAGCGCGGATTCGTCGATGACGGCCCAGAGGCGCAGTGGATGCTCCGGTGCGTTGATCCGGTCCTGGCGGCGCGCCCGGACGCTGACCCGCTTCTCGATGTCGGTGGCGGCGGATTCCGGCAGCGCGCCGTTGATCAGCGCCTCGGCATACTGCCGGGTCTGCAGCAGGCCCGGTACGACCTGGGGCTCGTACACCCGCAAGGACTCCGCATCGGTCTCCAGACCGATGTAGACGCTGTACGGGATGTCGCCGAAGGCATGCCACCAGCCCTGCTGGCGGGAGTCCTTGGCCATCTGCATGAGCGAGTCGACGATGCGGTGGTCCTCGACCTCGTACACCCCGCAGAGGTCGCGGACGTCACGCTGGCTGATGGAGCGGCGGCCGTTCTCCAGGCGGCTGATCTTCGACTGCGAGACCAGCAGGCGCTCCGCCACCTCCTCGGCCGTCATGCCCTTGATCTCGCGCAGGCGGCGCAGTTCCTGGCCCAACCGGCGTCGCCTGACGGTGGGATTGACGTTGGACGGCACGGAAAGTGCACCTCCGGCTATGTAGCTGTGCGTATCTACTGCTCAGCAGATTGCCACCCATGACCATGGGCGCGCTGGGAAATGGCCACACGCAGGCGCGCGGGGCAGCCGGTGGACCCGGCTGCCCCGCGCGTGGTGCGGCTCCCGAACCGGGTCTTTGGGGACGTCGGTGCGGCGGTATTCGGTTCTCCGCGCGGTCGTCTGCGCGGTCAGTGGACGGAGGTGTGCGCCATGCTGCCGCGGCGCGCTTGCGCCCCGGGCTGCAACGGCACGCCTGCCGCCTGCTGATTACGGCGTGGCTGTACGGCCACCCCGTTCTGGACGTCCATCACGGCATGCGCCACGAGTCCGCCCATGGGGTCGTGTCTGATCAGGTCCCGGAGCCGGGAGCGCGATGAGCGCCCCTCGTTTCCGGGGTACAGGTGCTTGCCGAGTCCGACCGCGTGGGCCAGTGCGGCGAGCGCCGCGGTCCGCGGGTCCGGCGGTACGCCGGTGCGGATCGCACTGTCCAGCCGGTTTCTGATGTCCCGGCTGATTGCCGTGTCCGTCGCCTGGTAGCGAGTCGTCGGCAGCACTCCGCACATCTGGCCCGATACGGCATGCACCATGCCGCACCGCTCCAGATGAGCGAGGTAGATCTGGCGCAGCCCCAGTCGGGGCCCGCCAATCCAGTGGACGGCCCGAACCGGGCTGCCGCGACGGCGCAGCAGTTCCAGTGCGGAGTCCAGAGTCGGATCTCCTGTCGGCCGTGGCATCACCACGGCGATACGATCCCCGTCAGGGGCTATCCGTCCTGCCAGAGCCAGCTCTACTAGCTGTGCCCCGGCGAGGCCGAGGTCGAGCGACTGCGGCTGCGCTGTGGTACCCGTGGTCGGGTCCAGAGCGAGCAACAGAAGCTCCTCCGGAATTGTTCTGCGGCTCCTGCCCATCCATGCCTCCCCGCGTGGATGAGTGACAGGGTGACCCCTCTCACATTGGTCTGTCGAGAGCGCCTGGGTGCTTTGTTCGGGAACCAGTAGGTATGTCGTTCTCGTCTAGCAGCCCGGCCAGGGGTTCACACAGGACACTGGTAGATGGTTCGGACAGCGCGGGGTTGCTCCCGCAGCGCATGGAGGAGGCATCGGTGGCGGGCGAGTCCCCCGACAAATCGGAGCAGCGGAAGTCGTCGGGGACGGCTGCGGAGGAACGTGATCCGCGGCTTGCCGTGTTCCGAGAACCGGCCGCTTCGACGGACGACGCGACGGCGGTCTTTCGTACGCTGACCCCCAAGGAGGCGGCGGACGACGTCGCGGAGAGCACTGCGGAGGATTCCGCGGGTTCGGGAGACGCCGTGGGCGGCCCTGAGGACGGCTCCACGCCTTCCGGTGGGGCCGGGGAGCCTTCCGGCGCCGACGGGGCCGCTGAGGCTGCTGAGGCCGCTGAGGCTGCGGTGACGGCTGAGGCGGACGCCGATGCGGAGCCGGACGCGGAATCGGACACGGAATCGGACGCGGATGCCGGCTCGGAGCCGGGTGACGCGAGGTTGCGTGCGGCGGTCGCGGCGTGGGTCGCGAGCGGCGACGACGACGGCGCGGCTTCCGGCGACGGTGACGGTGACGGTGAGGCGCACGAGGAGCCGGCGGAGCCGGCCGCGTCTGCGGATGCCGTCGAGCCGACGGATTCGGCCACGTCTGCCGGGACGGCGGAGGCGGCTGAGCCGGCCGAGGTCGCAGAGGCCGACAAGCCGTCCGAGCCTGCGGCTGCCGACCCTGCCGACTCCTCGGAGCCTGCCGACGACGCCGAGCCCGCAGAGTCCACCGAGTCGCCGAAGTCTGCCGAGCCGACCGAGTCGGCCAAGTCCACCGACGCCGACAAGCCCGCCGATCTTGCCGATCCCGCCGATCCCGTGGGGGATCAGCGCGGAATCGATCAGCCCACTGCTGTCTTCAAGGCGGTCGAGCCCGCCCGGGTCGACCAGCCGACGACCGCGTTGAAGATCCCCGCGCCGAAGCCGAAGCCGAAGCCGGAGACGCCGAAGCCGGAGACGCCCGCGGAGCGGACCAGCAAGTTCGTGCCGTTGCGCTCCGACGACGTGCGGCCGGTTTCCGCGCCCGCCATCGGGCCCACGGTCACCCCGGACGTCACGCCGGGCCGGGGCGACGGTCCCGGACGGCCCGCGGCCCCCAGCTGGGCGGCCTCACTCGTGTCCGCCGAGGCTCCCGCCCCGGCGCTCAGCGGGGCCGAGCGGACCCGGCAGCAGCCGTTGCCGCCCAGGCCGCCGCTCGACCTGCTCGCCGAGCTGACGAACACTCCTCCGCCGGAGGAGACCCCGGTCCGCAACGCAGTCCGCCGGGTCAAGATCTGGACCCCGCTACTCCTGCTCGTGGTGGTCATCTTTGCGATCGCGCAGATGGTGCGCCCGCTGCCGACCCCCGAACTCAGGCTGACGGCGGAGCCGACGTACACCTTCCAGGGCGACCCGCTGGGCCTCTCCTGGCCAGGCCAGGGGCAGTCCGCCGTGACCGTGGACGGCGTCGGCTCGCTCGGCTCCGAAGGGGCGCAGAAGCCCGCGCCGATCGCCAGCGTCGCGAAGGTCATGACGGCGTACGTGATCCTGCGCGAGCACCCGCTCAAGGGTGACGAGCCGGGCGAGATGATCACGGTGGACCAGCGCGCGGAGGACGAGTCCAAACTGACGGACGAGTCGACGGCCCCACTGAAGAAGGGCCAGAAGCTCAGCCAGCGCGACCTGCTCCAGCTGCTGATGATCCCGTCGGGCAACAATGCCGCCCGGCTGTTCGCACGCTGGGACTCCCCGACCGACGGGGAGTTCGTCGACAAGATGAACGACGCGGCCAAGGATCTCGGGATGACCGGGACCACGTACACGGACCCCAGCGGGCTGGAGAAGACCACGGTCTCCACCGCGGCCGACCAGCTGAAGCTGGCCCAGGCGGTCATGCAGAACGAGGTGTTCCGCGAGATCGTGGACATGCCCGAGGTCCAGATCGAAGGCGTCGACACCAAGATCTACAACAACAACACGCTCCTGCTGGAGCCCGGTGTGAGCGGCATCAAGACGGGTTCCTCCACCCCTGCGGGCGGATGCCTGCTCTGGTCCGCGAACACGGTCGTGGACGGCAAGACGCACCGGATCTACGGGGTCGTCATGGGCCAGCAGGCAGGCACGGGCCGGCTCTACGACAGCCTCACGCTGTCGCTGACCAACGGCCTCAAGCTGATCCAGGACTCCCAGAAGGCCGTCACCTCGGCCACCGTCGTGAAGAAGGGTGACGTCGTCGGATACGTGGACGACGGCTTCGGCCGCAGCACGCCCGTCGTCGCCACCAAGAATCTGAAGGCCGTCGGCTGGTCGGGACTGAAGGTCGAACTGTCCGTCACGGACAGCGGCAAGGAGATCTCCCACACCGCGCCTGCCGGTACGGAGGTCGGCATGGTGACCGTCGGCACCGGTGCCGGAAAGGTCAGTGCACCCGTCGCGCTCCAGGGCGATCTGACGGAGCCGGCCTTCGGCGACAAGCTGACGCGCATCAGCTGACGCGCATCAGCTGAGACGTTCAGCTGACGCGCACGACGCGAAGAAGGAGGCGCCGCCATCGGCGCCTCCTTCCTGATGGGGCACGTGCTAGCGTCCCCAGGCAACTTGAGGCCCCGGGACGGCGTCCTTGAGGAAGTACGGGCCGGCGGAGGACGGGGAGACAGCCGTAGTGACCACCGCGGAGCCGAGACCCGGCCGTGCGACGGACCGAGTCACCGGAAAGAACGGTGCCGGCGGAAGCGGTGCGAGCAGCAGCGGCAGCACGCGAATACCGCTGCCTGCCCCGCGCACCCCCGAATCCGTAGCCACCCCGCCGACCCGGAGCCGCCGGCAGCGCCTGCTCCGGCACCCCGTGACCCTGGCGACAGCAGCCGCCGCGGTCACCCACGTCCTGTGGTTCTTCTTCTTCGCGAACAGTGGCGGCGACATCGCGGCCCAGGACGCCTGGGCCGAATTCGTCGGCCGGCATCCGGGAACCGCGTACAACCTCGCCTGGTACGGGGGCATGCACCCCGTCTCGTACAGCGTGGTGTCGCCGTATCTGATGTCCGTCCTCGGCGTCCGTACGACGATGATGATCGTCGGCACGGTGTCGGCGGGGCTCACCGCGCTGATCCTCGTGCGGGTGCGGGCCGTCCGTAACCCCCTCGCGTGCTCGCTCGCCGGAGCCTTCGCGTATCTGTGCAACGCCCTCTCGGGGCGGGTGACGTTCGGTCTCGGCATGATGTTCGCGCTGGGAGCGGTCGCCGCCGTCTTCTGCTGGCCGCACCGCTGGCGGTACAAACGCTGGGCGAAGGCGGCCGTCGCCGCGCCCCTGGCCGGACTCGCGACCGCGGGCAGCCCGGTCGCCGGGCTGTTCCTCGGAGTGGTCGCGGCCGCCCTGTTCCTGAACAAGCGGCGCCCCGGCGCGTACGCACTGGGTCTCGCGCCGGTCGCCGTGGTGGCGCTGTCCTCGTGGCTGTTCCCGTTCTCCGGTACGCAGCCGATGTCGCTCGGGACCCTGTCGCTGCCGTTCCTCTTCGCGCTTCTCGTCTTCGTGCTGGTGCCGAAGGACTGGAGCTCGGTCCGCACCGCCGCCGCCGTGTACGGCGTGGGGACCCTGCTGACGTACGTGGTCGATTCGCAGATCGGCTCGAACGTGTCGCGCATGGCGATGCTCTTCGCCGGAGTCGTGCTGCTCGCCGCGTTGCCGTACACGGTGCCGCGCAGCCGCCGCTGGTACGCCCTGGTCCTGGCCTTCGCCGGGCTGAACTTCTGGATCGGCTTCAAGGGCGTCGACGACATCGTCCGTACCGCCCCGACCGCCTCCTGGACCCGGGAACTCGCCCCGCTGGTCAATCAGCTCCAGCGGGTGGGGGCCGAACGCGGCCGGGTGGAAGTGGTGCCGGCGAGCAGCCACCGGGAGGCGTCCGCGTTCCCTTCGTACGTCAATCTGGCCCGCGGCTGGAACCGGCAGGCCGATATGAAGCGCAATCCGCTCTTCTACGACGACACGTTGAACGCCGTGAACTACCGGCAGTGGCTGGATCGCTGGGCCGTGCACTACGTCGTGCTGCCCGAGGGCGCACCGGACTCCAGCGGGGCGGTGCAGGAAGCGGCGCTGGTCGCGGAGGGCCAGCCGTATCTGCAGGAGATCTGGGGCGACGCCAACTGGACGCTCTACCGCGTCCTCGACCCGGTGCCGATGGCCGATTCGCCCGCGACGGTGGAGCGGGCGGGGCCCGACAAGCTGACCATCCGGGTGCAGGAAGCGGGCCGGGTGCTGATCCGGATTCCGTACTCGCGCTGGCTGGCCGTCGTCGACGACAAGGGCAAGAGCGTGGAGCGGCCGCAGGAGACCGAGGAGTCCAAGCGCCGTTCGGAGGAGGACGGGGATGCCGAGAAGTCCTTCGAGAATCTGCACGGCTGCCTGATCAAGGTGGACGAGGACCCCGAGGGCGACGAGTGGACCGAACTGCTCGCACCCCGGCCGGGCGTGTACCGGCTCGCTGCCCCGTACCAGTTGCCGCCCGGTACCCCGTGCCCCGAGGAACTGGACTGACAGCCACTCGCCACGTGCGGTGAGCTCGGCCGTCCGGCCGGTGCGATGACGATCGGGCAAGTAAATCGTGCGCGATGCCTCCCTCCGGGCCTGCGCCCCTGGCAAGGTGTGCTGCCATGAGGTGCCAACATTGCGGTGGTGAACGGCGGGGCGCGTTGCCGGGGATGGTCTGTCCCGGCTGCGGCTCCGTGGCCCGGTCGGCGGCCGGGGACGGTTCGTGGATCGCGCGCGAGACACTGACCGGCCGGATATCCACCCTGCCGGGGCGGCGCAAGGCGCTGCTGGCGGCGGGCGTCGTGGTGGCGGCCGGCGGTCTGGTCACCGTCGTCTCCTTCCTCGTGTCGACGGACGGCGACGGGTTTCGTGGAGGCCGCCCGGGCTCGGTGGGCCGTGCCGACGCCCTGCCCGATCCGGTGGGCGGGGCCCCGAGCCTGATCAGCCCGGGCACCGAGGTCCCGCGGACGCCGCCCGCCGGCTCCGCGAGCCCGTCGGGGAAGCCGGACGCGGGCGCCACTCCGTCCAGTACGGCGAAGTCACCACCGGACAGGCCCCGTTACCGCTATACGGCGTGGGCGGGCCCCGGCTGCTCTACGGGCGAGTACCGCGAACACGGGCGCTTCGAGAACGGGGACGCGGGCTGGTACACCGTCGACTCCGGTGGATTCACGGGCAGTTCGTGCGACGGGCGGTTCAGCGCCGTTCCGATGTCAGGCAGCCCCACCGAGGACCGGGGCAACACCGCCGTGTGGTCCTGGCACCTCGGCAAGGGCTTCCGGGAGTGCGCGCTCACCGTCTTCGTCCCGAGCAGCGACCGGGACCGCGATGTGGCGGGCGACCCCACCTTCTACCGGGTGCTCTCCGACCCGGACGACCCGGACTCCGCGTATACGGGCTTCGGGGTGCGCCAGCCGGAGCACCGCGGCACCCCGGTCGACGTGAAGAGCTTCCCGGTCAAGGGCGCCGTTTTTGCCGTGCAGTTGATCGACCGGGGCCGCGACTGGGGCGACGAGGAACTGGCCGGCGCGCATCACGCAGCCGCCCAGCTGAAGGTCTCCTGTCGCTGAGCCGTGCAACTCGCCGAAGGTTGGCGTGGTGGCCGGGGAGTTCGCCGGTTCGGTGTTCGTGGAGGCGGTGATGGTGCCGCGACGCCGGCCGCGCTCTGCGAGGTGCTCGACTGGCAGCCGGGAGACCTGCTGCGGTGGGAAGCGGAGGAGGACGGGGAGGACGAGGGAGCGGGGAGGCCGACGCTGGTCGACGTGGGCCAACGGTGCATTACCTCCGGGGTAATCGACCCGTCTCCCGGCGAGCGGCATGGTGGTCGCACCGGGTTCCGAGGCGGCTTACCCCGCCTCGGGATTCGGCCCCCGACCAGCGTGTACGTCCCCGATGGAGGCTGATTCCCGATGTCCGTGACCACCCTTTCCGCCGTCGCCCGCACCGCCGAGCCGCTCACCATGCTCCGTCGGTTCCTCGCCTTCGACGCCGTGGTCACCGGGGCCAACGGTCTCGCCTACGTGGCCGCGTCCGGGCCGCTCGGCCGCCTGCTGGGCGTCGACTCGACGCTGCTCCTCTGGCTCGGCGTCTTCCTCCTGGCGTTCGCCGCCGACGTCGGCTGGCTCGCCTCCCGGCGCGAGCCCTCCGCCTTCCTCACCCGTCTCGTGATCGACACGAACATCGTCTGGGTGGTGGCGAGCATCGCCGCACTCGCCCTCTGGCTCACGCCGACCACCGCCGGTGCGGTGTGGGGGCTGATGCAGGCCGGCACCGTGGGTGGCTTCGCCGCCCTGCAGTTCGGCGCGCTGCGTCTCAAGCGCTGAGCGAGCGGAGGTAGGTGGCCGTCGCCTGGTCCGCAGGCAGGAAGGTCTCGATGGCGAGCTCGGCCACCGTCACATCCATGGGTGTGTTGAAGGTCGAGATCGACGAGATGAACGACAGCGCCCGGCCGTCGTGGTCGATCTGGAGCGGCAGCGCGAAGTGCGGGACCGGCTCGGCCGGCTCCACGCCCGCGTCCCGCACCGGATACGCCGACACCTCCTCGTACAACTCGCGCAGCGCGTCCGAGCGGACCAGGGCGATCTGCCGTTCCATCTGGGCGAGGAGGTGGCCCCGCCACTCCCGCAGATTGCGAATCCTCGGCGCCAGGCCCTCCGGATGGAGGGACAGGCGCATCACGTTGAGCGGGGGAGCGAGCAGCCGCTCCGGCACGCCCTCAAGGATCATCGTCATGCCGTTGTTGGCTGCGACCACGTTGTAGGTCGCGTCGACCACGAACGCCGGGTACGGCTCGTATCCGGTGAGCAGTTGCAGCAGGCCGGCGCGCAGGGTGTCCAGCGCCGGGTCGTCGAGCGGGGTCTCCGGGTACGTGGGTGCGTAACCGGCGGCCAGCAGCAGGGAGTTGCGCTCCCGCACCGGGATGTCCAGGTGCTCGGCCAGCCGCAGGATCATGTCCTGGCTGGGGCGCGAGCGGCCCGTCTCGACGAAGCTGATGTGCCGGGCCGAGGAGTCCGCGCGCAGCGCGAGCTCCAGTTGGCTGAGGCGGCGGCGCTCACGCCAGCCGCGCAGCAGGGGTCCTACTCCCGTATCCACCGCGACAGTTGTGGTCATGGGGCCACCGTAACCTCCTGGTTTCTACTCCAGGAAGTGGAAGCCGGGCCGCGGGTGCATCAGGAAGTCGTGGTGCGAGATGTTCCAGGCATACGCGCCGGTCAGGGCGAACGCCACCCGGTCGCCCGCCCGGAGCCCCGGTGCGGGAACGGAGCGGGACAGCACGTCCTTCGGGGTGCAGAGCTGGCCGGTCAGCGTCACGGTGTCCTGCCGTGCCTCGGGGCGCGGCCAGGGGTGGGGCCAGTCGTTCACCGGGAGGACGGCGCACGGCTGGTCGTGGCTCTTGGCCGCCGGGGTGCGCAGATGGTGGGTGCCACCGCGTACGACCGCGAACTCCTCGCCGTGGCTCTGCTTCACGTCCAGTACCTCGGTGGCGTACCAGCCGCAGTACGCGGTGAGGGCCCGGCCCGGCTCGATCCGCAGCAGCAGGCCGGGGTGGGCGTCGGTGAGGGCGCCGAGGCCCTTGCCGTACGCGGCCCAGTCGTAGCGGGCGCCCGGCCGGGTGTAGTCGACGTTCATGCCGCCGCCGATGTTCACCTCGGGCAGGGGGATGCCGTGGCGACCGGCCAGTGCGAGCGCCCAGGTGACGATGGACTCGGCGACTGCGAGCTGCTCGGGTGCGTCGAGACCGCTCGCCAAGTGGGCGTGCACGCCGCGCAGTTCGAGGTTCGGACAGGTGCCGTCGGTGAGCAGGCGGACGGCCGTGTCCGCCTGGTCTGGGTCGAAGCCGAAGGGGGTCGGGCGGCCGCCCATGGCCAGCGAGCTGCCTTCCAGCGTGCCTGCAGCCAGCGGCAGGTTGAAGCGCAGGAGGACCGCGATACGGGCGTCCGGGGCCCGCAGCTCCGCGAGGTGCGCCAGCAGGTGCAGCTCGTGCTCGCTCTCCACGTGGAAGCGCTCCACACCGAGATCCAGGGCCGCGGCGATCTCCGCCGGTGTCTTGCCGGGTCCGCCGAAGGCCAGCGGACGGCCGGGAACGACCTCGCCGACATGGGCCAGCTCGCCGCCGGAGGAGACCTCGTAACCGTCCACATACGGCCTGAGGGCCACCAGGACCTCCGGCTCCGGGTTGGCCTTCGCCGCGTAGTACAGCTCGACGCGCTCGGGCAGGGCCGCCCGTACCGCCGCGGCGTGGGCGCGCAGGGCCGACAGGTCGTAGAGGTAGGCGGGCAGCTCGTCGGGGGCAAGGGCCAGGGCGCGTTCGCGCACCATGGGGGTCGGGGGCGTCATCGGTCACTCCAGGGGGCGGTGAGGCAGTCGGGCCGGGTCGCTCCGGAGAGCAGCTCCGCGGCGAGGGGGGAGGGGAGGCGGACATAGGCGGCCTCGCGGTCGGCCTTGCGTCCCCAGCGGGTGAGCAGATTGGCCTTGGCGGGCAGGGGTACACCGGCCAGCAGGGCGCTCAGGCGGGGCGGGCAGCCGTGCTCGTCCGCGTACTCCCGGAGCGTGGCGCGCACCTGCGCCCACAGCGCGGTCTCGGTCTGCGGGTGGAGGTCGGCGAGGGCGGCGAGCGTCTCGGAGACGTGGTTGACCAGCAGGCAGTAGACGACGCGGTCCCAGCCGCGCTGCGCGTCGTACGTGAGCGGGTCAGCGACCTCCGGCGGGAGCGAGGCGAGCGTTCCCGCGTGGAATTCGGGGACGAGCTTGGTGCCCTCCAGGTCACGGAAGAGGACCTGGACGGGCAGTCCGTCGCCGTCGACGCAGACGAGGACGTTCTGCAGGTGCGGCTCCAGTACGAGGCCGTGGTCGAAGTACGCGGCGAGGACGGGCGGTACGAGCAGTTTGAGGTAGGCCGACCACCAGCCGAGTGCGGCCTGCGGGCCCCCGCCGTCCAGCAGCCGGGAGATATGGCCGGGCCCGGTGGGGAACTCGTCGGCGACGGCGCCCGCGAGCAGCGGAGTCGTACCGGGCAGCAGCCGCTCCGCCAGCCCCTCGCGGACGATCACGCCGAAGCCCTCCAGGAGCCCGAGATCGGGCCGTCCGTCCGGTCCCGGCACCGCCAGGCTGCGGTACGCGGGCTCACGGAGCATGGCGCTGCCGGGGAAGCGGGTGGCCAGGTCGGCGAGTGCCGGTGCCAGGACACGCGTCAGGGCCACGGCGCCGGAGAGCTCGTAACTGGAGTTCTTGCGCAGGCAGTTGGTGATGCGGATGTTGAGGCTGAACTTGAGGAAGGTGTCGCCGTTGTACAGCGTCCGTACGGAGGCTGTCGCCGTGAACGGGTCCAGGCCGGGACCGAGGTCGAGGATGTCGCCCCCGTCGAGGCGTTCCCGGAGCGCGGGGTGCTCGTGCAGCAGCTCGTACTGCCACGGGTGCACGGGCAGCAGGCGGTAGCCCTCGGGCACCGGGTGGAGCCGGTCGAGCGCTCCGGTGGCCCCGGCGCCGGTGGATTCCTCGGCGATCAGATGGTCCCGTACGGCGAGCATCCGCAGCGGGAAGGAAGCGGCGGCCTCGGGGGCGTACGAGGACCAGGCGGCCGGGTCGCCGCTGCGGGCCTTGGGGGTGGGGTGGAAGCGGTGGCCGAACAGGAGGGACTGTTCCGACGCCAGATACGTGGCGAGGGGGCCGTTCGCGGGGGCAGGGGCGTTCCGGGGCGCGGCGAGGGCGGCCGAGACTCCCTCGTGGCTGGAGCGGACCTGGGCCAGGAACTCGTCGTTGGCCACACCGGTACGGAGCGAGAGTTCGGCGTGGGTGTACTCGGCGAGGCGGAGCCAGTCCACCTCCCTCCAGCCGCCTTCGTGCTGTTCGGTGACCGGGCCCCTGAAGCGGTGGGCGCCCAGGAGCGAGGTACGGCGCAGGGCCACGCGGAGCAGCACACCGCGCCGGGGCAGCCGCAGCAGCAGGTGGCCTTCGACGACGGCCGTCTGGTGCTCGGGTCCCGACACTTCGCGGAGCAGACAGTTCAGCAGGGTGTGCGCCACGGCCCGGTCGGCGTCGGGCAGTGCCGTCGGCGTCGGGGGGTGTGCGCGGGCGGTGCCGGTGGGCAGTGACATCAACGGCTCCAGCGGGTGCGGGTGTGGATGCGGTGCGAGCGACGGGCCAGGACGGGGAGGGCAGCGGTCAGCACCGCTCCCACGGCCACGGCGGTACCGATGAGCAGGGGTGCGGCCGGTCCGAACGCGGCTGTTGCCGGCTGCGGCGGCGACACCGGCGGCGGACGATGTAGAGCAGCCCGGCCCAGCGTGCGGTGGCGTCGCCGAGCTCGGGAAGGATCACGGTGAGGTACGGGGGCAGACCCAGTGCGGCGAACGACGCCACGAAGTAGCAGGCGGCCACGGCACGCACCTGGCGGCGGCCGAACTCCGGCCTGGTGTCCGCAGGCCCTGTAGTCGTCGTCCCGATTCCGGACGTCATCTCGGCTCACACCCCAGGCAGCAGGTAGTTGGGTCCTGTCGTGTAGTGCTTGTTGATGTCGGCCGCGCCCGAGCGCTCCTTGGTGAGCAGGGTCCCGGCGCTCACCATCGCCTTGACCGGCAGCCGCGCCGCGTCCAGCACCTGCCGGCGCAGTACGTTCCCGGGCTCGCCCGGCCCGGTCCCGAGGCGCGCGACAGCCTCGCCCAGCCGGTCGCGTACGAGTCGCAGGAGCACGTCGAGCGGGGCGCGGCCGTGCCGGGCGAGCCCGAAGGCGTACGCGCCCGCGCACAGGTGGACGGTGATGGTGGTGAACAGGTCGACGACCGGGCCGTCGCTGTCGCCGAAGATCCTCGCGTCGTCGAACTCGGCCGGATCGGGAGCCTGTTGGCCGAGCGCGCTGCGCATCCGGGCCGTGTTGATGCGCGGGCCGTCGTTGTCCTTGAGCAGCAGCCGCAGGCGGGGGCGGTGTGCGTGCTCGTCCAGCACCAGGGAGATGTTCTGCTGGTGGGACTCCAGGGCGATGCCGTACCCGAAGAGGGTGGTCTGCCAGTCGAAGAGCAGGGTGAGGACGGCGTCGAGGAGGGTGGTCGTCCGGCCTCCGTAGAAGCGCTCGGCGAGGTGGTCGCAGAGCAGCCGGCCGTCGGGGGCCCGGCTCAGCAGCGCGGCCATGGGCAGGACGACGGCGTTGTCGAGTCCGGCCGGGTAGCGGCGGCAAAGGACGGCGAGCAGCTCGTGCCCGGCGTGCGCGTAACGCGTCTCGTCGGCGTGCAGGATCGTTTCGCGGAAGCGGGGCTCGCGGGCGATCACCGTCTCGATCAGCCGCTGGCCTGCGGCGCCGTCGACCAGCGTGCCCGGCTTGATGGTGCGCCGGTTGCGCAGGCCCAGGGTGGCGGTGGCCAGCGGCAGTTTGAGGTGCAGGGCGGGATCGGATGTGAGGGCCACGGTGCGCATCGACAGCGTGGGTACGACCTCCGGGTGCGCCCGTTCGGCCAGGACCGCCCGCCCTTCGAGCCCGGTGGCGCGCAGCGCCTCCATCAGCGGGGCGCCGAAGGTCAACGGGTGTACGGGGAGGGCGAGATGGGTGCCTTCGAGCTCGGGCAGCCCGGCCGCCGAGGGCGACAGCCAGGTGTCCGGTCCCTGCACGGTGACGGCATCCCGGGGCAGGGCGAGCGTCCGCAGAGCCAGTGTCGGGTGGAACTCGGGTGCGTACAGGCGAAGTTGGTCGTCGGTGAGCCCCAAGCGGCCGCGGCCGGTCGGGTAGACGGGGTGGTCGAGGCGGGCCGCGAGCGTGTCATGGGCCAGGCCGCCGGCCAGTCCCGTCCATGCGGCCGGGCTGCTGCCGTAGCGGCCGGTGAGCCCGGTGGCGGCCTCGTCGCGGGTCGCGTCGTGCAGTCGCACCGTGACGAGGGTCTGGCGGCACTCCTCGGCGAAGGCGTCGAATCCGGCCCGGTCGGTGGGGTCGGCGAGCTGCGCGAGCGTGGCGAGGATCGCATCGCACGTCAGGAACCGAGCCCCGTCGGACTCCCGTTGGAGCAGCGGGAGCCGTGCGGCCAGCTCGCACTGGTAGCCGTCGTCGCCGACGGGCAGCAACAGTGCGTCGTCGTCGCCAGGAGCACCGTCCGCGGCTCCCACCGGCAGGCGCAGCCAGCGGCCGTCCGGCCGCTCCACGACGGTGCTGCGGGTCCGGAGGCCGACCACGTCCTCGCGCAGCAGCGCGCTCAGCACCCGCACGACGAGCTTGCCCTCGGCGCTGCCGTGCTCAGTGGTGCCGTGCTCAGTGGTGCTGTGTTCCGTGGTGACGGGGGCCGTCATGGCGTGATCTCCCAGCGCCGCGCGGCGAGGAAGTCCGCCACGACCCGGTCCACGGCTCTCTGGTCGGTGCCGGTGGCACGGACGACCCCGAGGTAATCGCGGTTGGTGCGGTACAGCTCGTGCCGTTCCCCGGTGCTGCGCAGCGGCCGGTACGTCAGCCCGACTCCGTCGACCCGCAGGTCCGCCGCGTCGGGCGCCGCCGTGAGCGTGCCGCCGCGCTCGGCGCACGGGTAGTCGATCCGGGCGCAGCCGTCGGTACGGGCACCGAGGCCGGCGGGCAGCGGCTCACCCAGGTGCGTACGCAGGATGTGCTCGAAGAGCGGGATGCCGAGCAGCTGTTCCAGCAGCAGATCGCACTGGTCGCCGATCGCCCGGTAGTTGACCTCGATGATCCTGGCCCGCCCCGCCTGCACCACGAACTCGGTGTGACAGGCGCCGAACCCGACGCCGAGGGCGTCCAGTTGGGCCAGTACCTGCTGGAGGACGGCCTGCGGATGCGAGGGTACGAACCGCATGCGCTCCTCGATGAAATGCGGGGGCGCGGACAGCTCGGTGTGGAAACCGCCCAGGACATGGCGTATGTGCCCGTCGCCCAGCGTCTCCAGGGTGTACAGCTCCCCGGCGAGATACTCCTCGACGACCAGCGCCGCGTCCGGCCGCCGCGCCTGTATCTCCTTGCAGTGCAGCGCCAGTTCCTCGGGGCCGGTGACGAGCACCACGTCCTCGCTGGCCACGCCCTCCCGCGGTTTGACCACGCAGGGGTACGGGGCACCGGCGGCCAGGGCACCGGCGGGCTCGCCCGCGGGCAGCTCGGCCGACCACACGGCGTCGGCTCCGGCGGCGGCGAGGTGGCGGCGCATCTGCGCCTTGTCCTTGGCGCGCAGCGTGGCGTGCCAGCTCTTGCCCGGCAGGCCGAAGTAGTCGGCGGCCAGGGCGGACTGGGTCTGGAGGTGGTCGCTGTTGGTGAAGACGGCGGCGGGTTCGTGGTGCGTCGCGATCCGGGTGATGACGGCACGGAAGTCGCGTACGTCGCACGGGAGCGTCTCGATGTCCGGGTGGGCGAGCAGATGGGGCTCGGGCCGGTCGGTGAGCAGGGTGATACCGAGGCCGAGCCTGCGGGCCGCGGGGAGGAAGCCCTCGGTGACCGAGTCGGTGGGGTTGAGAGCGAGAACGTACATCCGCATGGGGGACCACTTCCGGGAGGACGAGGAGGGCGCGGGAGACGACGGGGGCGGGTCGGCAGTGCGCCCGTCGGCCCGCCCCGGTGGTGACGGCGGGTGCTACTGCTTCGGCAGCTCGACGCCGACGGCCTTCGCCACATCGGCGAGCATGGCGTCGCGTCCGTGGGCGTCGCTGAAGAGCGCGTCCAGAACAGTGGGCAGCGGTATCGAGCGTGACCCCATGGCGAGGCTCAGCGCGACACAGACCGCCAACGCCCCTGCCCCGGCGAGGAGTAGAGGAATCCGCAGTAGTGACGGGCCCGAAAGGGCGGCCTGCTCTTTCTTGGACACGTGAGGAGATTTTAGGTTAGGCAACCCTAATGCCGTCAATCAGCTGTGGGGCTCGACTTCGTGACGGCGTCGCCGCGCGGTGTGGTCACGAGCAGCGCAATCATGGATAAGGTGAGCCTTACCTTCCCGTCGAAGACCGTGTGTTGTCGTCCAAGGAGTGCCGATGACCGTGGCCCCGGCCGCCCCACCGACCGGCCCCGCCGCGCGGAGTGCGACCCCTCTCGCCGCGACCTATATGCGCCTCGTCGCGCACTGCGAGACGCTACGGGTATCCCTCACCCCACCAGGCACGACAACCCCCCAACTCGGGCCGACGGTCACTGATTTGGCGACTTCTCCGCCCCGCCTGGCCGCCTTCGTCGAGGCGGAGTCGGCGCGCATCCGCACCCGCCACGACCACACCCCCCGCCCCCACGTGGCCGCGTCCCGCGCCCTGCACGACTACCTCTGGTCGGTCTGCCTGCTGATGGGCGGCGCCTGGCACCTGGACCGCCGAGTGCCACGCGTCCACCCCGACGACGTACAAATCGACCTGGCCACGGGCGTGTTGCACATCACTCCCGGCACGTTCGCCTGCCTCCCCGATGACCCGGCCGCGGGACTCCCCGGCACCCGGGTCCTGGCGGACGAGGAGGACCTGCGCACCGAACTCCGCACGGCGGTCGCCGACCACGTCGGCCCCCTGCTGACCGCGATCGCCCCACAACTGCGCCGTGGCCCCAGGGCCTTGTGGGGCATGGTCGGCGACGACCTGGTCTCCGCCATCTGGTACCTCGGCCGCATGCTCGGCGAGGAGGAAGAGGCCCTGAGGGCAACCGAGGCGCTCCTGCCCGGCCCCCTCGCCCCGTTCCCGGCCGGCGCCGCTTTCCGCCACCTGACCACCCGAGACGGAACACAACACCCGACGCGCACCCGGCTCGGCTGCTGCCTCTACTACACGATCCGCCCCACGGAGGCCTGCATCACGTGCCCCCGCACCTGCGACAAGGAACGCCTCCGCCGACTGGAGGGTGACCCGGGCCCGGCGCCGCTCCCGCTCCCGTAAGGGCGGCGTGCCCGATTGCGGATGCTGCGTAGCGAATCGCGCTACGCAGCATCCGCAAACGCGACCGTGAGGAATCAGCCCACCGGGTTGCCGCACATCGCCTGCTGGTAGAGGGCCGCCAGCGCGTCGTCGATGGGGTGGTGCTGCGGGTTCCCGGAGGAGTCCAGCTTGTTCCACCTCGCGAGGTTCATCGCGAGGGACATCTGCCGCTTGCCGTCGGCGCGGGTCCAGGACATCGTCAGGGCTCCCCAGGTCGATCCGTCGTGGCCCCAGAAGGTGCCGCACCCCGGGATCGTGACCGTGTGCAGACCGAGGCCGTAGTCGATCTGCTGCCCTTCGAGGTTGATGACCGGGACCGTGCGCTGCATCTGCGCCAGCGACGACCGGTTGACGATCTTGCCGCCGAGCAGCGTGTCGTAGAAACGGTTGAGATCCTCAGTGGTCGAGACCAGGCCGGCCCCTGTCATCACCCAGGACATGTTGTAGACGCTGTAGTCGCGAGGCGGGTCGATCAACCCGAACAGCCCCTCGTACATCCGCGAGTGCGGCCCGTTGATACGCGGACCGGCCGGGAACTCGGTGTGCTGGAGCCCGGCGCGCTCAATGACATTCCGGGTGATGTAGTTCTCTGCCGTGGTGCCGGTCACCCGCTCCAGGAGTTGGCCGAGGAGCAGGTAATTGGTGTTGGAGTACACCCCCGGAGTGCTTCCCGGCTCACCGGCGGCAGGCGCATTCACCCCCATCTCGATCAGCTCCGCCGGGCGAAACTGCTTGAACCGGTTGTCGTCCAGACTCTTGGGCGACAGATCCGGCAGAGAAGGCCACTCCTTGAGCGACGGGAATGCGTAGGGGAGGTACTCGGGAAGGCCGCTGGTGTGGTTGAGCAGCATCCGGACCGTGATCTTTTTCCCGCGCTCTCCCGGCACCAGCCGCGGCAGGTAGCCGCCGATCGGCGCGTCGAGCCGGATGCGGCCCTGCTCGACCTGCTGCAGCACGGCGGCGGCGACGAAGGTCTTGGTGATACTGCCGACACGCTGCCGCATGTCGGGCCTGACGGGACGGCCGGTCCTGACATCGGCGACCCCGGACGCACCGCGCCACACCTGGCCGGCATCGCGCACCTCGGCGTACACACCCGGCATCCCCGCGCGGTGGACACCGTCCATGGCGGACTTCAGCTCCGCGGGATCGATGCCGGTCGAGGGGCTCGTGCTGCCGGCGGGCACGGCTCTTGTTTCGTTGGGTGCGGGAACTCCCGTTGCCATGCCCATACTCATGCTGAGAGCGGCCACGCTTCCACAAACGATCAGTCGGATCTTCATGACGCCCGTCCTCCCGTGCTCTTCGACATCGACGGTTCACCCGGCCAGAGCGCAGTGCAGGGCCGCGCCGAGTTCGGCGATCTGGTGCTGCGACACCTCGGCGGACAGGATCGCCTGCGATCCGTGGAACGTGCCGGGCCACTGGTGCAGTTCGACCGATACGCCCGCCTGGAGCAGGCGCAGCGCGTACGTGATGTCCTCGTCGCGGTTGGGACAGAACTCCGCGGTGGAGATGTAGGCGGGCGGCAGGCCGGACAGGTCGGCGGCCCGTGCCGGTGCGGCGTACGGCGTGGCGGGCGTGGCGCCCAGGTAGTGCCCCCACGATGCGGTGAGCTTGTCGCGAGTCATCCAGGGCGTGTCCGTGAAGTTCC
This sequence comes from Streptomyces sp. NPDC057136, assembly GCF_042670885.1. Lineage (NCBI taxonomy): Bacteria > Bacillati > Actinomycetota > Actinomycetes > Kitasatosporales > Streptomycetaceae > Streptomyces > Streptomyces sp. NPDC057136. Next base: position 22,209 of record NZ_JBHUUV010000014.1, on the reverse strand, counting down.
GCGCCGACCAGGTCTCCTGCCGGTCGTCGAGCTGAGGCTGGTTGAGCAGCTGGAAGCTGATCGGCGGCCCCTGCTCATCGCGCGCCCGCAAGGCAACCGCGGCCGCGATGCCCCCGCCGGCACTGTGACCTCCGACCGCGATCCGTTCCGGGTCGATGCCGAGCTCGGCGGCGTGCTCGGCCGTCCAGGTCAGTACGGCGTAGGCGTCGTCGAGGGCGGCAGGGAACCGGTGCTCGGGGGCCAGGCGGTAGCCCACCGAGATCACCACCGCGCCGGAGCCCTCCGCGAGCCGGGCGGCCCACGGGTGCTCGGTGTCCAGGTCACCCATGACGTATCCGCCACCGTGCATCCAGACGATGACACCCCGCGCCTGGTGCGGGCGATAGATCCGCACCGCCACGTCCGGACCGGCGGGCACCGTGCGGTTCTCGATTTCCAGTCCGGTGGTGTCCGGTAGTGGCATCGCGGTGGCCAGGGCGGCGAAGTTCTTGCGGTCGGTGACCGGGTCGGTCAGATCGGCCCGGGGGAACAACGGGATGAAGGCTTCGAGTTCGGGATCCATGTCGGCCATCCTGCTGGCCGCCACCCGCCGAGATCATCCGCCGTCCGTCGGGTATCGCGCCCGGATCGCGCGCCGATTGGCGCCCTTCCTCGGCGCGCCCAGGAGTTGCTGATGCCGCCGCTGATCAGACGATGCCGGTCAGACCCTCGATCGCCGTCCGCGCCCACTCCTGCGCCCCTACCGCCGTACCGGCCACTACTCCGGTCGCGACGGGGGCCAGCGCTCCCTTGAGCGTGGCAACTGCGCGGCGGAGCCTGCCCGGCTCAGGGGGTTCCGGCCGGCTGATCGTCGCGAGGACCTCTCTGGCTGCCGAATCGGCATCCTCACGGTCCTGATCGGCGAGCCCCGCCTGGGGAAGTTGCCGCAGCAGGTCGGTGACCAGCTCGGCGAGCTTCTCGAAGCCCGGGGCCACGGCACTGTTGTTCTGCTGGTTCTGGGCGACCGTGTCGTTGTTCCAGGCGAACTGGGCGCCGGAGACCTCGGCGTTGAACACCGGCCCGTCGTAGTTGTTGACGTTCTGCGGCTCGTTCATGCGCTGGAACCGTCCTCGTTGTTGGTCTGCTGCTGGATGACTTTGTTGTTGTTCCACGCCACTTGAACCCCGTGGACGTCGCCGTTGAACACCGGGCCGTCGTAGTTGTTGATGATCGTCGGCGGAGGCTCGACCGGCTTTTCGGTCAGCTTGACTACCGGCAGCGACGTGCGGAGGGAGACCAGGTCGACGCGGCCGTTGTCCTGTACGGCCACACCCCGCGCTCCGGTCACGGAACAGTCCACCAGCCGCCCGCTGCACGTGCCGTAGAAGCCTGCACCCGCTGTCGCGCAGTCGACGAACTCGCTGTTCACGACATCCAGACGGGCGGAGTCCGTCCCGCAGAGGCCGAAGCCCTCCGAACCGGTCACAGTGAGGTTCCGCGCGACGAGCCTCCCCTTGCCGAACCCGATGGCCCCACCGGAGCTCACCGCTGTGACGTCACAGTCATGCACGAACAGCTGAGCCTCCTCGCCGACGCCGAAGCCCAGCGCTCCGCGCTCCGCCGACACACCTTTCAACGTGACCCGGGACTGGCCCAGGACCTCCACGGCGGACATGTCGAAATCACGGAACACCGCGTCGGCAATGTCTGCCGTGGTACCGGCGCTACCCCGGGTCTCCACGTGCGACGGGCAGCGCTCGACACGGACCTGCTCGAACACAGCCCTGGCACCGTCGTGGACCCGCAGTGCGACGCTCGTCAGGTCCGCCATCTCGACCCGGGTGAAACGGCCCCTGGCGGCGTCGGTGACGGCTATGCCGACGTTGCCTCGCGAGATGCGGCAGCCGTGAACCTCAGGAGCGCCGCCGTTGGTCGAGAACACTGCGATGTTGCCCGAGTCGAAGACCTCGCAGTCCTCGAACCTGCCACGGCCCGAGGTGTGGACGTTGATGCCGGTGTCGCGGCACTCGGTGAACACACAGCCACGCACCACCGGGTCGGCACCACTCGCCACTGCGATCCCGTGTTGGGCATCGGTGACGCGCGTGCCGTCCACGGAGCCTCTCGACTGCTCGATGAACGCGATTCCCTCCGCGTGCACAGCGTTGATCGTGCAGCCGGTCACGGTGAGCTCCGCCTGCGAGTCCGCGATGACGGCCGCTTTGCCGGTGCCGGTCAGCTCGCATCCGTTGACCTGGGCACGCGCACCGCTGACCCGCACGCCGTGGATCATGCTGCCCCCGATCCAACTGCCCTGGACCGAGACGTACGCACCTTTGATCACCGCGACCGCATTGTCGGTGGCGTCGATGAACCGGCACCGTTCGACGAGCCCGTGCGCCCCGCTGAAGAGGGCTCTGCCATGCAGGATCACGCTGTCCCGCAGCGTCACGGAGGTGTTCGGCCTCGCGTGCACGCTGACGCCGTTGTGCGCCCGGATTTCCGAGTGCTCGAGCACGAGCGTTCCCGTATGGCAGCCCACGACGTCGGCGTCGCGGCCGATCAGCACGAGGCCGTGAACACGAACCGACCCGTGGGCGTCGAGGACGGTACCGAGAGGCCGGCTCACCACCACGGAGCCCGGATCGCCGAGCGCGACCAACTGGACCTCGCCCTGGACGGTGAGCGACTCCTCGTAGCGACCGGGCGAGATCTCGACCAGCGCCGCTCGGCCCCGTGCGGCCGCAGCAGCGAGAGCGGACGTGATGTCGGGGTAAGCGCGACGACCGCCGTGCGGCGAGACGAGGTACCTCGCGACCATTCCCGCCCCCCACGCGCGGCCCACTGGAACTGCCGATATTACCCGAGCAGTTGGGAGCGGTCGGGCTGCTCAGGACGAGCCGACGCCGACGGTCACTTGTTCGCGGTGACGGCTCTCAGTTCGTCGAGCGTGCCCTGGATCAGTTCCGGGAAGTCCTGCTGGTCCGGTTCGATGAGCCATTGTGCGAACGCGACGGCCGGCCTGGGAAACCCACCTTGAGGTTCGTCATCCCTCCTTCGCGTATCCGCTCGCGCCGTCGGTCGCGAGATATCGGCGCACGTGTTCCGCGACCGAGGGGTCCGGACTGTCGGCCGCTTGCTGGGCGGTCTAGGCGGACTCCGGGGAGTTCCTTGCGTTTCCGGTCTCTTGAGCGGACATGAGGGTCCTCCTGATCCCCTGATCGTCTCAGTGCGTGCTGACAAGGCCTTGGGCGAAGCCTCCGTCAACGGCGAACTCCACGTTGGTGGTGAAGGTCGCGTCGGCGGCCAGGAACAGGGCGGCGGTGGCCACCTCTTCGACCGTGCCGTTGCGCTTGAGCGGGGTCGTCTCGTCTCCCTGCCGCTCGAACTCCCGGCGCTCCTCCTCGCTCAGGCCGGCCACGCCCATCGTCGGCGTCTTGATGAATCCCGGGGCGACGGCGTTGACCCGGATCTTGCGCGGCAGCAGCTCGGCCGCCAGGACATGGGCGAACGCGCGCATTGCTTCCTTCGATGCGGAGTAGGCACTCAGGCCGGGGAACACGACGTCGTTGGCGACCGTGGTGAACACCATCGATCCGCCGTCCTTGAGCAGCGGGTCGAGGGCTTGGACAGTGAAGAAGGCGCCCTTGGTGTTGATATCGAAGTGCCGGTCCCAGGAAGCCTCGGTGACCTCCCGGAGCTCGGCGAACTCCGCGATGCCGTGGTTGATGAAGAGGTGGTCGATACCGCCGAGTTCTGCCCGGACGTACTCGGCGAGGGCCGCGATGTCGGCCATGCTCGCCGCGTCGGAACGCACGACGTGCGCGGTCTCGCTCTTCAGCTCCGTCCGTACCTCTTCGAGAGTCTTCTCGCTGCGGCCCGTCAGGACGACCTCGGCTCCCTCGGCCAGGAGCGCCTTGACGATCGCCAGACCCATGCCGTGGGTCCCGCCGGTGACAACAGCCTTCTTGCCCGCGAACCTGCTCATCGTGACTCCCTGTACCTAGCAGTGGTGTGGGGTGCTGAGGTGTTACGGGAAGACCGTGCGGGACGACGCATTCGGTCGCCTTTCGCTCTGCTGTCGGCTGCTGTCTAGGACGCGTACGGCGGGCCGGGGCTGCTGCCCACCGGGCGGTGGCCTGCAATAGGCTGGTCCGATGCGCTTCGGAGTGCTGGGCCCCTTGGCCGTGTGGACCGCGAACGGTGATCTCGTGGTCGTGCCTGACGCGAAGGTCCGTCTGCTGCTGGCCGACCTCCTGGTGGAGCCGGGGCGGGTGGTGTCCTCGGACCGGCTGATCGAGGACCTCTGGGGTGACGGGCTGCCGGCCCGCCCGGTGAGCGCGCTGCAGACTCTCGTGTCCCGGCTGCGTAAAGCCCTGGCATCGGCCGGTGGACGCGAACTGGTGGCGCACCGCCCTCCGGGCTATCTGCTGAAGGCGACTGGCGGCGCGGTGGACGCGGAGCGGTTCTTTTCGCTGGCCGACCAGGCCCGTCGTTTCGCGGATCCCCGGGGGCGGGCCGACCGGTTCGCCCAGGCCCTTGCCCAGTGGCGGGGGCCGGCCTTCGCGGGATTCGAGGACGAGCCGTTCGCCCGCGCGGCGGTGACGCGTCTGGACGAGCAACGACTGCTGGTCTGGGAGGAGTTTGCCGAGGCCCGGCTGCAGCTGGGAGACCATGGCCGACTGGCCGGGGAACTCCAGGAACTGGCGGAACGGCACCCCCTGCGGGAGCGGCTGCGCGAGGCCCACATGCGAGCCTTGTACGGCGCCGGACGGCCGGGCGAGGCCCTCGACGCCTATCAGGATGTGCGCCGTCGACTGGACGAGGGGCTCGGCCTCGAACCGGGCCCCGCAATGGTCGCGCTGCAGCAGGAGATCCTCCGACAGGACCCGGCTGCCCTGCGGCCCGCCCCGGTCACCGGCTCCGGCCCGAGTGCGGAGAGCCTCGGTCCGCGTGACGACACGGCCCGCAGCCGCACCAACCTGCCTGTCCCGGTCACGCCGCTGATCGGACGGTCGCGGGCCGTGGCCGAGGTGGGGGCGCTGCTGACGGTAGAGCGGCTCGTGACCCTGACCGGGCCCGGAGGGGTCGGCAAGACTCGCCTTGCCCTGGAGGCCGCGAGCGGGGCGGCCGAGTCCTTCGCAGATGGCGTGTGGCTGGTGGAATTCTCCGGACTGGTACGTTCCACCAAAGCGGAGTCGGCCGAACCAGTTCCGGCATGGGCATCGGGTGCTGCCTGGACGGTGGACGGGCCTGCCGAGGTGGTGGCTGCTGCTTTGGGCATCCGGGACGACGCATGGGCCGGCGCGTTGTCGGCCACAAGTGTCCAGCCCCTGGCAGAGAGGCTGGCCGACGCCCTGCGCGGCCGCCAACTTCTTCTGGTGCTCGACAACTGCGAGCACGTCGTCGAGACGGTGGCGGGTCTGACCCAGCTGCTGTTGCGGGCTGCGCCGGGGGTGCGCATCCTGACCACCAGCCGGGAGCCACTGGGCGTTTCGGGCGAGCAGCTCTGGCCGGTGCCACCGCTCGACGTACCACTGCCGGGAGCCGAGTCGGCGGACGTGTTGCGATCCAGCGCGGTCCGACTGTTCGCGGCAAGGGCCGCCGCCGCGTCACCGGGATTTGCCGTATCCGACGACAACGCCGAGGTCGTGGCCACGATCTGCCGTCGTATGGACGGGATACCGCTTGCTCTGGAGCTGGCGTCGACGCGGGTCAGGGTCCTCGGCGCGTCTCGGCTCGCCGAGCGCCTCGACGACCGGTTCGGGCTCCTGACGGATGGGCGGCGCGATGCTCCGGCACGCCAGCAGACCTTGCGGGCGGTGATCGACTGGAGTTGGGAGCTGTTGACCGCAGCCGAGCAGACGGTGTTGCGTCGCCTCGCAATCCACTCTGACGGCTGCGACCTGGAGGCCGCCGAGGCGCTCTGCCCCGGGGGTGGGGTGAAGCCCGCCGAGGTCGTCGACCTGCTGGCCCGACTGGTGGACCGGTCCCTGGTGGTCGTCGTCCAACACGCCGACGGGCCTCGCTACCGGCTTCTGGAGTCGGTGGCCGCGTACTGCCAGGACCGGCTCCGGGCGGCCACGGGCGGCACCGCGCACGCCACCGGGACCACCTCGAACGACCGGGCGGTCTCGTCCGAGTACGACCGGCTACGCGGTGCTCACGCCTCTTACTACGTCGCACTGGCCGAGAGGGCCGACATCCACCTGCGCGGTGGCGACCAGCAGCGGTGGCTGCGCCGTCTCGACGCCGAGTCGGCGAACATCCGCGCGGCGCTGGACACCGCGGCCGCGGACGGCGATGCGCGGCTCGCCGGACGGCTGGTCCGGGCAATGGCCTGGTACTGGTTTCTGCGCGGCCGGTTCACGGAGGCGAGACGCTCGATGGCCGAGGCCCTGACCGTCGAGGAGCGGCCCGGGGCGGACCTCGGGGGCAAGATGGAAGGCTCGGACCGCGCGGCCCTCGCCGCCTGGCACGCGGGGATGACGCTGCTGTGCGGTGACCGGACCAGCTCCCGGGAAGAGAGCCGTTCCCCGCTGCGGTTCTACGAGGACATTCGCGACCCGCGAGACCGGGCGGGGGCCGGCTGGTTCCTCGGTTACGCCGCGACGCTGTTCGGCGCCATGGAGGTCGGGGAGGAGCTCGTTCGCCGGTCTCTGGACGAGTTCCGTGCGGCGGGGGACTGCTGGGGCATCGCGGCGGCGCTGAGTGTGCGGGGCGTGCAACGGTACGTTCGCGGGGAATTGGCAGCGTCCCGGGCCGACGGCGAGACGAGTCTTTCGCTGTTCCGTGAGACCGGCGACCGATGGGGTCAACTCCAGGCCACCGGCGTGCTCGGCAGGCTGGCAGAGATCGAGGGCGACTACCGGGCGGCCGAGGCCGGGCATCAGGAGGCCCTGGGCATCGCCGAGGATCTGGGTTTGTGGACCGAGGTATCCACCCGGTGGTCCGAACTGGGCAGGATCGCCCTGTTGGCCGGGGATCACATACGGGCCGAGGAGCTCCACGAGCGGGGCCGACGGGTGGCCGTCGAGCATGGGGACCGGCGGGCACAGGAGTTCGCCGAGACAGGGCTCGCGCTCGGGGCGCGGAGGCAGGGACGGCTCGATGTGGCCGAGGCGTATCTGCGTACCTGGCTGGAGTGGAACCGCCAGTTCGACGCGGAGAACGGTGCCGCCCTGATCCTGGCCGAACTCGGATTCATCGCCGAGCAGCAGGGTGACACCGAAGCGGCTCTGAACCTGCACATGGAGGGCCTGAACGCGGCTCGGAGCACGGGTGATCCAAGGGCGATCGCCCTGGCGTTGGAAGGGCTGGCAGGCGTGTGGCAGCTCGCGGGCCGTCCCGAACTCGCCGCCGGTCTGCTGGGTACCGCCGCCCGGTCGCGAGCCTGGGTGGGCGCACCGTTGCCACCCGCCGAACGCGGCGACGTCAGCCGCATCACAGCCGCCGTACGGAACGCCATGGGCGATGCCGACTTCGCGGCCGCGTTCGCGAGAGACGCGGAAGTGCCGTAGCGCCGCGAACACGACGAGGGCCCGACCGCACGAAATCCGGGCGGAGTCCTCGGCTTGTTCTGAGCGGCGCCCCATCCGCTGAATACTCCGCGGGCGGCGTCGCCAGTCGGGAACGGGTTCTTGCCCTGCTCGTCCTTGAGGGCATTGACTTTCTCGGCCAGGTTCGAACCGTTGATCACGCGTGACCCGTCGCCGGGTTCGCTCCGGGGCCCGAGGGTGGCGTGAATCAGCGCTCTGGGCGGTCGGTCACGTTCCAGTACGGACGCTGGGCGAGGCCTGGCTGCTTTGGCCTCGTCGCCGCTCCTCACCCTTTGAACGCACGCCATGTGCGCCAGATATGGGCGGCAAGACCGGAGGCCCTGCCACCCACTCGGACGACAGGGCCTCTGACCTGCTACTTCTCTGTGCCCCCGGCAGGATTCGAACCTGCGACACCCGCTTTAGGAGAGCGGTGCTCTATCCCCTGAGCTACGAAGGCGGGGTTCTGTCGGAGAGTGTTTCCGAACGTCTGCCGGGTGGGCGGACGACTTCGGGCTTGTCTGGCGACAGGTCGTGGCGGCGCGGCCGGCGAAGGCTGTGCCACCGCCGTAAGTGTAGCGGGTGGTCGCTGATCCGTAGGCGGAGACAGGGGTGCACCGGATACGGCGGTGGGAGCGGGGGCGGCGCGGGGGTGGGTGCCGGGTCAGTGGTTGATGTCGACCACGATGCGGTTCGGGGCCGTGAGCTTGAAGATCTTGTACGAGGAGTAGTCGTCCAGCGCGAGGCCGATGTGGAAGGCCCGTGCCTCGGGGTCGTAGATGTCGGTGCGGCCCTGGCCCTTGAGGCTGGGGAAGTCGTACGTGGCGTACATCGGGCTGGTGTACAGCACCGTGGAGGTGTTGAAGTCGAACGTGGTCGCCGGGGAGAGGTAGATCTTCAGGTACTTGTTGCCCTGGATCGGGACCACGTGTTCGTTCGTCTCGTCGCCGCAGCACGTCAGCGGGGTCGTCTGGGTGCTCGTCGTCCACTCGGGGATCGTGCCCTCGCCCAGGTCGATCACGAAGCGGTCGAAGTCGGGGTGGGTCGCGGCGCGTACGCCGAGTACGCAGATGCCCTGACAGTCCGGCGCGACGGCGACGGCGGCGGAGGCGGCGGAGGCGGCGGAGGCGGTGGTGGGCGGTGCTTCCGGTGTGGCCGCCTGGGCCTGTGGTGCGGCCATGAGCAGGGTGCCGGCCGTGCATGCGACCACCGAAGCCCAGAGGCGGGCGTGTGCCGTGAGAACCATGTGAAGTCCCTTTCCCCGTACCCGAGTTGTCCCGTGACAGTAGAGAAGCGGGGGCAGGGAAATGACCTGCGCATGATCAGTAGGCCGAATTCTGTCGTGATCACCTGCGGGGTTGGGTCAAAGATGTCCGGAAGCGGATTCCCGGGCTCGGGGCGGTGGGGAGGGTGGGACGCCAGGAAGAGTTGGGAGAGAGATCGCAGGTGTGCACTGGCCCGCGGCGGCCCTCGTGCGCCGCCGGGCCGGGGCCGCGATCGGTGTGTGCTCCGGCTCTTGCCGAGCAGAGTAGGAACGCACCTTGAAACGAAGTCTCAGACAGCGGCGGGCGCGGGGGCCGGTGGTCGTCGCGACCGCCGTCGCGCTCCTGGCGACCCTGCCCTCACAGGCCGCTGCCGTAGATCCCAAGATCCCGAAGGGCGCTGCCCAGGGCTGGTCGGCCGACCAGGCGGGCAAGGCCGCGAAGGACGGCGAGCAGCCGGCCGCGGCCATTCCCCCGGAGCGGCGCGCCGCCGTGCAGGGCAAGGGGTTCGCCGCTTCCAAGGACGTGGCGTGGACCACCTCCGGGGACGCGGAGGGCTTCCATGTGCTCGTGGCCGACGCGGCCAAGGGGTACGAGTGGAAGACCGCCGCCACCCTGTCGGAGCCCGGCTTCGAGGCCGACGCCTGGATCGGGAACGCCTGCGTCTCGGAGTCCGGGAAGCTGGCGGCGGTGGCCTATGCGCCCCGTACGTTCACGAACAAGCCCGAGCTGATGGTGCGCGGGGCGTTCACCGCCGTCGTGGACCTGGAGTCGGGGAAGGTCACCAAGCTTCCGTACCAGGCGGCACTGGCGTACTTCTCGCCCGGCTGCGGTACGGGTGAGGACGCGGTCTTCACTCAGCTCTCCCACGACGGGGACAAGCAGTCCGGGACCCGTCTCGTCTCCGTCGACCTCGCCAGTGGCAAGGCCGAGAAGCCGGTGCTGTTCGGCGGCCAGGTGACCTCCGCGGTGCCGACGGCGCAGGGCATCGTGGCGGCCGACGGGGCGCGGCTGATCAGGATCGGCAAGGACGGCAAGAAGAAGACGATCGCCCGCACGGGCAGCGTCCCCTTCCAGCTCCGGGCCGACGGCAACGGCGGCGTCACGTTCATCGAACGGATACCGGGCTCCGCGAAGAAGAAGTCCGACGAGGGCGACAGCCGGGCCCGGCGGGTGACCGCCGGGCAGATCAGGAACGGCGGCGCCCAACCGGCCACCCTGGTCCGCGGCGGCCTGACGGACTGGGACCTGGCGTCCTCCGCCGACGGTACCGTCTACGTCACGGGCGAGGCCAGGACCGAGGGCAAGCTGCCGGGCAGCGTCAAGAACCGGGGCGACCTGGGCAAGGACGCCCGGATCTCCACCCGCGGCGAGGCCGCCGTGGGTACCGCCTGGGCGGCGGGGAAGAAGGCGCCGCTGCGCGCCGAGGCCGAGGGCGAAGCCCGTACGGTCCGCACCGAGCTGCGCGTGATCGGCACGGGGAAGACGGCGGAGCTGGAGGCGCTGCCGGGCGGCAAGCCGCTCGGAGGTGTGAAGGAGCAGGCCGCGGGGACCGCCACGTCGCCCGCGCTGCCCGGGGGCGCAAAGGCCGCGAAGTCCGGCGCGAAGACCGCGGGTGCGGCCAAGGCGTCGGCCACGGTGCTCGCCGGTTCGCCCACCGACCCGGTCGAGGCCGAGCGCACCTGCGCCGTACCGCGTAACGACATCCGCAAGCAGGCGTTCCAGCCGACTCCGCGACAGGTGGAGTGGGCCGTGAACCAGACGGTCGCCGGAACGCTCAACAAGCACGTCTCGCGTGCGTCCAACTGGAAGAACACGGGCATGGCGGCCTACCAGCCGCAGTCCCTGTTCCCGCTGGACCTGATGTACGGGGACACCAACGGCGTACCGGACCGTACCGACGACTGGCACGTCCCGTCGCAGGTCCTGCTCGGTATCACCGCGCAGGAATCCAACATGTGGCAGGCCACCCGCTTCGCCGTTCCGGGTGTCACAGCGAACTCCCTGATCGGGAACTTCTACGGTGTCGACTACGCCCCCGACGGGGAGCAGACGGACCCGTGGCTCATCAACTGGGCCGACGCGGACTGCGGTTACGGCATCTCCCAGGTCACCGACGGCATGCGCCTCGCCGACCAGGGCGTCAAGCTGAGCAAGACCCAGCAGGAGGCCGTCGCGCTCGACTACACGGCGAACATCGCCGCCGGTGCGAACATCCTCATCGACAAGTGGAACCAGACCGCGAAGACCGGGCTGACCGTCAACAACGGCCACCCGCGGTACATCGAGAACTGGTTCTTCGCCCTGTGGGCCTACAACTCGGGCTTCTACGAGAAGGGCGGCGACCCGGCGGGCGGCGACGAGCACTGGGGCGTCGGCTTCACCAACAACCCGGCCAACCCGATCTGGAAGTACAACCGGACTCCGTTCCTGGAGAACGCGGACGGCGCGGACGACTACTCGCACGCCGCGCACCCGCAGGACTGGCCGTACCAGGAGAAGGTCATCGGCTGGGCCGCCCGTCCCATCGCGGCGATGTTCGGCCCCGGTGACATCCAGGCCGGCTACCGCCCCGCGTGGTGGACCAACAACGGTTACCGCACGGCCGCCAAGCCGCCGATCGACCTGTTCTGCACCATGGAGAACAACGACTGCTACGCGGGCCGTATCGGTGACGGTGACTCCAACGACCCCGGTCAGGGCGCCTGCACCCTCGACGAGGGGAACAAGGACACCAACCCGCACTGGCTGCACTGCTGGTGGAACACCTCGGTGGAGTGGAAGGACTGCACCACCTTCGCGATGTGCGGCAACGCCGTCCATCGGTTCAACGACACGTATGTCGAACAACCGGACGCGAACTCCTACCCGCCGCAGTGCGGGATGGGCGGTCTGCCGGCCGGGGTCAAGATCGTCGAGGACATCCCCTACGGCGCCATGCCGGCGGGGAGTGCGAGCAGATCGTGCGGTGCCTCCACATCGGCCGGGAAGTTCGAGTTCAGCTTCACCGGGTGGAACGGCACGTATCCAGGAAAGATGGACCTGCACCAGATCGGGGCGGGCGACAACAACCACTTCTGGTTCTCCCACACCAGGGACAAGACCACCGCCGACGGCAGCCGGCTGTTCACCACCGGCAAGTGGACGCTGGACGAGTCGGCCATCGGCTGGACCAGGGTCCTGGTCCATATGCCCGACCATGGCGCGCACACCCGCCAGGCCGCCTACGTCGTGGGCGGTACGGACTCCGATTCGCCGGTACGCGTGGTGCCACAGCGCACCCGTGAGAACCGCTGGGTGAGCCTGGGAGTCTTCCGCTTCACCGGCACGCCCACGGTCTCCCTGTCCACGCACACCGCGGACGGCGGCAGCGGGGAGGACGTGGCCTGGGACTCCGTCGCGTTCCAGAAGCTGCCCGGAAAGCCGAAGCACCAGATCGTGGCCATGGGCGACTCCTTCTCCTCGGGCGAGGGCGCATCCGACGGCAACGCGGACTACTACAAGGAGACCAACTACCGGGACTCCCAGAACGAGGAGACCCGCAACGCCTGCCACCGCTCCAAGAAGGCGTGGTCGCGCCAGGCCAAGACACCGGGGGCGTTCGCATCCGTCGGTGAGCTCGCGGACAGCTGGGACGCGAGCATGGACTACCACCTGATCGCCTGCTCGGGTGCGCGGACGTACAACATCCTGAAGCACCCGGAGAACGGCGAGCTGCCGCAGATCGACAAGGGGTATCTGGACCAGAACACGAGCCTGGTCACGATCTCCATCGGCGGTAACGACTCGCGGTTCTCCGATGTCATCCAGAAGTGCCTGATCTCGTTCGGATCGGGCAGCTGCGAGACGAAGGCGTTCGAGTCGCACGAGCCGAAGATCGACCGTGACGTCGACGGGAACGGCACGATCGAGACCAACAGGGACGGCCCCTACCAGGGGCGCGAGATGCAGGAGGCGCTGCCTCTGCTGATCACCCAGGTGGTGAAGACGGACATCGGCGCCGTCATGGACCGCATTCACAGCAAGGCGCCCAACGCCAAGATCATGCTCATGGGCTACCCGAAGCTGATCTCGGCCGACGCCGGCTGCTTGCGGCTCGGCCCGCTCGGACTCTCCAAGGAGTCCAACGACTGGCTCAACTTCATCGCCGCGCATCTCACCAGCGAGATGAAGGACGCCGCGCTGCTGGCCCGGGGCAGGGGCATCGACGCACGGTTCTCCGACCCCACGACGAACTTCGAGGGCAAGGGAGTCTGCGGCGATCCGGAGAGCATTCACGGCATGGTCAAGACGCTGACCGACAGCGACAACACGATCAAGGACTGGCCGATCCTGCGGGACTACGGCCTCTCCGCGCAGTCCTTCCACCCGAAGATCGGGGGCGCCCGGCTGTACGCGGACGCCATGGAGTGGACGATCGACGGCTGGGTCTAGCCCAGTAGTTGAAGGGAGCCGGCCGGGGATGTCCCCGGTCGGCTTCTCCGTGCGGCTACTTGCCCGGGACGGTGTGGTAGCCCGCGTTCAGCGTCCACTCGAACAGCGTGCCCCCGCGCTTCCGGAGGTCGGGCAGGGTGACGTCGGCGGGCTCCGAGACACAGCGGCTGTAGACCGTCGGGCGCGTGGCACAGGGGTCCGGGTGCTTCAGCTTCTCGCTGTTGCCGGCCACGTCCCAGGACAGCTGCTCCCCACCCGTGAGGCTTGCGATCGACGGCCGGTAGGCGTGCGGGCTCTCGTAGGTCTTCTCCTCGTAGTAGCGCAGGGCGCCCCGGATGGATTCCGAGTTCCAGACGGTGGGGGTCTTCATGGTCCCCAGCTCCCGCAGCACCTCCTGTACGGGGCGGTCCACGACGAAGTACAGGTGCAGCCGCATCAGACAGTTCATGGCGGTCCGCTCCGGCGGATTCGGGTCGAAGTAGTTCTTGCCCGCGCCCCGCGCGCACGTGTCCACCACGGTGGTACGCAGAGCGGGGCCCCATGGGGATGCCTTGCCGATCTCCTCGGCCCTGGCACGCAGTTCGCGCTCGGTGCGCTCGCGCTTCTGGCGTACCTCGTCGGAGGTGGCGATTCCCTTGAGCTTGCTCTGGCTCGGGCCGCCGGAGCAGGCGCCGACGCCGGCCAGCAGGAACACGAAGAGCAGGGATGCGGCCTGGCCGGACCGCCGGCGTAAGCGTGAAGTCATAAGACGAGTCTCCTCCAAGGCCGGAACAGGCCGGAACATGACAGGGCGGCGGACCGGTCCGGTGGCCGGTCCGCCGCCCTGGGTTCGGGGTGGGGTGTCCGCTACTTGAGTGCCAGGCTGTGGTTCGATCCGGTGGCGATCGCGGTCACGCCCGAAGTGGCGGCGGTCGGCACGGAGTTGGCTCCGGGCGCGGTGCCGCCCCAGGCGATGACCTTGCCGTTCTTCAGCGCGAGGCTGTGGGACATGGCGGCGGCGATGGCTGTCACGCCCGACTGGGCCGCGGTCGGCACGGCGACGTGGTCGCTGTCGCCCCAGGCGATGACCTGGCCGTTCTTGAGTGCCAGGCTCTGCGAGAACCCGGCCGCGACAGCGGTCACCCCGGTGGTGGCCGCCGTGGGGACCGTGTTCTGACCGGCGTAGTTGTCACCGCCCCAGGCGATGACCTTGCCGTTCTTGACCGCCAGATTGTGGAAGTTCCCGGCGGACATCGCGGTCACTCCGGACTGGGCCTCCACCGGCACATTGAGGTCGCCCCCAAGATTCGAGCCGCCCCAGGCGATGACCTTGCCGTTCTTCAGTGCCAGGCTCCGGTCACCGCTGGCGGCGATGGACGTCACACCGGACTGGGCCTCGACCGGGACGTTCAGCTGGCCGCGGGCGTTGCTGCCCCAGGCGATGACCTTGCCGTCCTTGAGCGCGAGGCTGTGGTCGTAGCCGCCCGCGACGGCGGTCACGCCGGACTGGGCCTCGGTGGGGACGTAGATCTTGTTCGTCGTGCAGTCGGTGACCTGCCAGCAGACCCAGGTGCCCCACATGAGCACCTTGCCGTTCTTGATCGCGAGGCTGTGGTAATCGCCCGCGTCGATGGCGGAGACCCCCGACTGCGCCTCGGCGGGAACGGTGGCCTCCCCCCAGTTGTTCTCGCCGGCGGTCCAGGCCAGGACGGTGCCGGTCGCGGCGGCGCTCCCGGTCGTCGCGTGGGCCGGTGCGGCGCCCAGGGTGATCAGCAGGCCCGCCCCGACGGCGGCCGCCAGTCGCAGCGAGACGCCCGTGCGCGGGCGCGAAGTACTCGGCATATCAAGGTCCTTGTCAGATAAAGGGTGTCAAAAAGTGGCGAAGGCCGGCCCCCGGAGAAGGGGCCGGCCCGTCCCGTGGGGGGTTCGGTCAGCGGCGCGGGCTGAACGAGATCACATCGCCCGCCCGCTCACCGCCGGAGAGCTGGCCGTTGCGGTCGGTGCGGATGTAGACGCGGTGCAGCCACCGGTCCTTGCCGTCCCACCGCGGCGAGAACGGTGTACGGGCGTGCGTCGTACGGAAGTTGTCGATGATGAGTACGTCACCGGGGACCAGGCTGACTTCCTCGGTCACGTCGTCGAGAGCCGCGGACAGCGCCGCCACGGCTTCCTTGTCCGCGGGGTCCTCCGGGGCGAGGAGCTCACGGTCGTAGCCCAGCAGCGGGTCCTTCTCGTCGCCGTACAGCGGCTTGACCTCGGCGATGGCCCCCGGGTCCTCCACCCCGCCGCGGAACGCCACGTCGACCATGCACGGCATCTTGCGGTCGAAGAGGCGCGTGCGCACCTCGTCCGAGAGCAGCGGCAGCGCCTTGCGGACCGAACCGACCAGGGTCTTGGCCTTGCGCTCGTGGTCGGCGCGGGAGCAGGCGAGCATCACGTAGTTGGGCTGGAGGATGTGGTACGCCATCTCCGTGTGGAACTCCAACAGTGTCTCGGAGGTCTCCGAGGACAGGTGATGGGCACCCGGCGACGGATACACGTCGTGGTAGACGGTGCCCGAGCGGAGCTCCTGGTAGCCCGTGTGGAGTCCGAGCCTGCGCCCGACGAGCGCGAGCATCGCCTCCATGGACAGCAGCCCACGGTCCACCGGGGCGGGGGTGCTGGTCGGGGTGGCGGGCAGGGCGTCGCCCTGGTCCACCGGAAGCCCGCGCAGCAGCAGATAGCCGTCGTTGTTGCCGTCGGCGTTGAACGCGTCGAGCGTGGCGCCCAGATGCTGGGGCAGCTCCACCGAATGCTGCTTCGCGGTGTCCAGGAAGGCGTACAGATCGGCGCGCGGGACCTTCGGCAGCCGCGCGGCGAGCGCGCGGAGCTGATCGCCGTCCCGTGTGCAGTCGATGATCGGTTCGGTCATGGTGCGTTGTCTCCTTCGCTTCTGGGGCGATGGGCGCGGGCGTACTGGTAGAGCAGTTCCGCGCCGATCTCGGTGGCCAGGACGGAGGTGATCCCCGCGTGGTCGTAGAGCGGGGAGACCTCCATGACGTCGAAGCCGACCGGTTTGAGGTCCCCGATGCAGCGCAGCAGCGCGAGGACCTCGCGGGAGGTCAGTCCTCCCGGGGCCGGGGTGCCGGTGCCCGGGGCGAACGCCGGGTCGAGTACGTCGATGTCCACCGAGACGTACACAGGACGCTTGCCGACCCGTTCGCGTACGAGGTCGGCCGTCCGGGCCACGGGGTTGTCGGCGAACTCGTCGGCGGTGACGATCCGGACGCCGTGCCCGCGGGCGTAGTCGAGCGAGTCCGGCTTCGGGTTGTGGCCGCGGATGCCGATCTGGACCATCGCCGACGGATCGATGATCTTCTCGTCGATGGCGTGCCGGAACGGGGTCCCGTGATGGAACTCGCCGCCGTAGAACGCCGGGTTGGTGTCGGAGTGCGCGTCCAGGTGCACCACCGCCACCGGACCGTGCTGGTCGGCGACCGCCCGGAGTGCGGCCAGGGTCAGCGAGTGGTCGCCGCCGAGCATCAGGAACGCCGCGTTGTCCGCCAGCACCGCCTTGAGGTGCTGCTCGGCCGTCTCCATGGCGATATGCATGTTGAACGGCGTCAGGTCGATGTCCCCGGCGTCCGCGCACCGGATGAGATCGAAGGTCCCCGGGCCCCGGTCGATGCCGACACCGTGGATGAGCCCCGACTCGTTGCGGATGGCGCGCGGGCCGAAGCGGGCGCCCGGACGGTAGCTGGTGCCTCCGTCGTAGGGGGCGCCGATGACCACCACGTCGTAACCGCTCGGCTCGGTGTCGTGCGGGAGCCGCATGAAGGTGGGGATCTGTGCGTAACGGGGCGAGACATGCGAATCGATGCGCTGCACTGGTTCACTCCCCTTCCGGAGCCGGCCGGTGACCGGGGACGGGCGCGGCGTGCAGCTGCGGAGAGCCCGCGGGCCGTCGCGCGGACGGTACGGAGCGGCGCTCCTCGAGCTGGGCCGCCACCTCGCCGACCACGTCCCAAGTGGAGACGTGGTCCGGGTGCTCGCCGTTGACGACGGTGCGGTCGAACAGCTCCTGCACGACCTGCCGTTTGGCGCTGGGTATGGACTCCTCCGGTACGCCGTGCTCCGTGAGGATCAGGCTGAAGGCGGAGGTGGTGCCGGACCCCTCGTGCACACCGAGCTTGGGCCGGGTGACGGTCTCGTGCGGCAGCAGCTCGGTCATCGCGGCACGCAGCACCCACTTGTCACGCCCGTATCGGCGCTTGAGCCCGGCCTCCAGGGAGACCAGGTGGTCGAGCACCTCACGGTCCCAGTACGGGTGCGTGGTCCAGTGCCCGTACATCGTCGACAGCACCGGCGACATCTCGTTGAGACCGTCGAAGGTGGCCATGTCGTACGCCACCGCCGAGTCCAGGTCCGGCAGCCGGTCCTCGCGGTGCATTCCGGCGAGCGGGATGTCGGCCCCGTACCCGGTGAGGATGCGGCGCTGCGGTCCCTTGAGCGTCCCGTAGAGGGAGTTGAGGGGCAGCAGGTACTCGATGATGTCCGGGTCGAGCGACTCCGCGGACCAGACGGTGTGCGGCAGCCGGCCGAGCAGGTCCGAGGTCTGCAGCGTCAGTTCGCGGTGGTGCGAGCCGAGGTGGTTCGCCACGACGCGGGCCTGCGGGAACTCGTCCGAGGTCTCGGTCCCCATCGACACCGTGTCCAGGGCGCCGGCGGCCCGGTGCGCGAGCGCCGCGACCCCGGAGGAGTCGATGCCGCCGGAGAGCACCACGAGCGGAGGCCCGTCCGGGCCCAGCCGGGAGCGGACGGCGGTGTCCAGGACGTCGCGCAGCGACTGGACCGCCTCGTCCTCGTCGACGATGCGGCGGGACAGCGTCGGTGCCCATGTGCGGTGGGCGTCGGTGGTGCCGGTCTTGAGGTCGATGGCCAGCACCGTGCCGGCCGGTACCTGGTAGACCCCGGCAAGACGCCGTACCCGGCGGGCGGACGGGACCGGCAGGCCCATCGGTCCGCCGTGTCCGGCCAGCGTCTTGGCCTCGGTCGAGGCGAAGACCTCGCCGCGTCCCGGCCGGATGTACAGGGGGACGGAGCCGGCGTGGTCGGTCGCCAGGTAGACGCACTGTCCGGTGGCGACGACTGCGGCGAACCGGCCGTTGACGAGGCGGAACGCGTGGATTCCGTACCGGTGGAACAGTTGGAGCAGCAGTTGCGCGTCGCCGGTGTCGGCTTCGGAGGACGGGAGTGACGGGAGTACGGACCGGAGGTCGTCCCCGTTGTAGATCTCACCGACGGCCAGCACGGCGATGTCCGTGTCGCGGGCGACCGCGGGCTCGGGGGAGATGGCGGGGGCATGGACCAGCGACGCGGTGACGGTCTGCGTCTGCAGACGTTCGCGGACGCCGGTGCTCGTGCCCTGGGTGGCGTGGGCCGCACCGAGGACCCGGTCTCCGTCCAGCTGGGCGGAGACCAGGAATCCGTAGGCGGCAGGAGACTCCTGCGCTGACATGATCAGATGCTCAGTGCCCCGAAGCCACCGGTCGTGAAGTCATAGTTGACCGGTACTTCGATGAGGAAGGGACGGCCCAGCTCGGCTCCCTTGCGCAGCGCGGCGAGCAGTTCCTCGCGCGAGGTCGCACGGGTCGCGTCGACACCGTTCGCCTCCGCGAGGGCGACGAAGTCGACGCTGCCGAACTTGACCGCCGGGTCGTGGCTGCGGCGGTGGCCGAGGTTCTGGTAGAGCTCGATGAGACCGTTGGTGTCGTTGTTCACGACGACGGTGACGATCGGCAGGTTGAGACGGGCGATCGTCTCCAGGTCGGCGCTGTTGGAGTGGAAGCCGCCGTCGCCCGCGATGAGGAAGGTGGGCTCGCCGGGGCGGGCCATCTGGGCGCCGATGGCCGCCGGGATGCCGTAGCCGAAGCTGGAGCAGCCGGCCGAGGTGAGGAAGCCGAACGGCTGGTCCGCGCGGGCGAACAGCACCCCGTAGTGACGGAAGAAGCCGATGTCGGAGACGATCGTGCCGCGGCCCGGACCCGCTGCCTCGGCCATGACCTCGTTCATGGAGTCCATGACCTGGTGGACGCGCATGCCGTCCTCGTACTCGCTCGGGTCGGCGAGGAACTCCGCGATCCGTGCGCGCAGCGGGGCGATGTCGTGCCGGTCCTTCGCGGCGAGGTCGGCTGTGGCCGCGTCGACGTGCTCGACGAAGGCCAGCACGTCGGTGACGACGTCGATGGTCGGGCGGTACACCCGGGGGATCGGGTTCGGGGTGGGGGAGATGCGGACGGTCTTCTTCTCCTGGCCGCGGGCCCACATCGAGGGCCGCAGGTCCTCGGCGTAGTCGTAGCCGACGGTGAGGACGACGTCCACCGGGGCGAACAGGGTCTCCAGGGCCGGGAAGCCGAGGATGCCGTCCATGTAGCCGGTGACGGCACCGTAGTTGAGCTCGTGCTCGTGCGGCAGGATGCCCTTGGCGATGTACGTCGTGATGACCGGGATGTTCAGCCGCTCGGCCAGGGCGCGGATGGCGTCCACGGCGCCGGAGCGGATGGCCGCAGCACCGACGGCCAGGACCGGGTGCTTGGCACCGCGCAGCAGCTCGACGGCCTCGTCGGCGGCGCTCTTCCAGTCGGCGTCGACCATGCCGGTGGGCTTGGCCGGGGTGCGGGCCGGCGGGCGGCCTTCGAGGTCGATGCCCTCGCTGGAGCCCAGCAGGTCGACCGGCAGGGAGATGAAGGAGGGGCCGACCGGCTCGGTCATGGCCGCCGACACCGCGGAGTCCACCAGGTCGGTGATCTCGTGCGGGCGCTCCAGCTCAACGGCGTACTTCGTCATCGGCTTCGCGATGGCGACCAGGTCGAGGCACTGGTGGGTGTCGTTGGGGAAGATGTCGTGGGACTCGGACTGGGCGGCCAGCGCGATGACCGGCGAGCGGTCCAGGATCGATGTGGCGATGCCCGTGGAGAGGTTCGTCATTCCGGGGCCGAGCGTCGCCCAGCATGCCTGCGGGCGGCCGCTGATACGGGCGAGCACATCGGCGGCGACACCGGCGGTGAACTCGTGCCGGGTGAGCACGAACTCGATCCCCTCGACCTCGTCGAAGAGGATCGAGGCGGCCTCGCGGCCGACGACGCCGAAGACCTTGTCCACACCGTGCTCGTGCAGCCGGGTCAGCAGTGCGTGGGCAGCTGTCGGTTCGTTCTTGGGGCCGGTCGATACGCGGGACATGGGTCTCCTGGTCGTTCAGCGATGGGTAAGACCTGAGAACCGTGACGGTCGCCGCTCTTCGCCCGCTCTCTTCCAGATATCCGAGGAGGGGACGGAGAGAGGGCGGAGACGGGCGGGAGTGACGCGCCCCGAACTCTGATGCGGAAAGCCGGCCCCCCTGAGCCGGTCGGTCTCAATCAAAAAGGATGTCCACGGTGCCTTTTGAGCGAGTTTTGGCGTCTGTTCCCGTTCCGCCGGCGCAGTTTCCCTTTTCCCGTGCGGACCTGCGGCTTCTGGACACGGTGGCGGGATGCGGAGACCTCGCCGAGGTGGCCCGGAGGCTCGGTCTGCGCCAGGGATCGGTCGAGCGGAGGCTGGACCGGCTGGACAAGGACGTGGACCTGGCGCTGACCCGGCGCGGCTGTCATTCCGCGCAGCTGACCGCGGCCGGTTCCCGGCTGCTCGTGGCCGGGCGCCGCTTCTTCCGACAAGTCGACCTGGCCGCCCGTACGGAGATATTCGGCAGCGGACCGGAGGCCCTGGACGCCCCGGACGTACTGTCGATCGCCTCCGCCGAACCGCTGCTGGAGGACGTGGTCGAGGACGCGGCGGCCACGCTGGGGGTGCTGCTGTCCATCAGCCACGACACCCCGCACGGGGCGCTGCGGCAGCTGGCCGACTTCTCCGTGGACGCCGTGCACACCTGGGGTTTCGACGCCCCGCACGCCCCGCACGCCTCGGTCGACCGGGCGGTACGGGTGTACGACGTGCTCGACGACGCGCTGTGGGTCACGCTGCCGTCCGGTCACCCGCTGGCCGACCGGGAATCGCTCGCGCTGGCCGATCTGCTGGACGAGAACTGGGTGAGCGAGGCGGGGCCCGGGTCGGAGGTGCTGGTCGAGCGCGTCTTCCACGCCGCGGGTCTGCCCAAGCCTGCGCGGCTCCAGGTGGCCGGGGCCTCGGTCGTGCGGGGCATGCTGCACCGGGGGGATGCCGTCGGCCTCGGTTCGCCCACGGGACCGGCCCTGCATACGCCGAACCTGGTGCGCCGGTCCGTCGTCGAACGCCCCCGCCGCACCTGCTCGCTGATCGTCGACCCGGCCGTGGTGCCGGGGGCGCTGGCCGAGCAACTGGCCACGCTGCTCACGGCCCGCTATCTGGGGCGGTTCGCCGAGCACCATCAGGACATGCTCCGCGACCCCTGGTGGGCCCAGTGGTACGGGGCGCAGCTGGACCGCCAGGACGCGGGCGCCGCCCCGGCCGCGCAAACGTCACCGGGCGCTGCGTCGTCGTCGGAAGCCGGGGCGGAATCAGGGCCGGAATCCGGGTCCGAATCCGGGCAGCTCGATGTCGAGGATCTGCATCTGCTGCGCGCGGTCGCCCAGCACGGCAGCATCAACCGGGCGGCGGCGGTGCTGTCCATCAGCCAGTCCGCCCTGACCCGCCGGATTCATCGGCTGGAATTCCGGCTGGGCGCCAGGCTGCTGCTGCGCAGTTCCCGTGGGACTTCGCTGACCAGCTCCACCCGGCAGTTCCTGCGCCAACTGGACGCGTTCGAGACGGAGTTCCACGGGGCGGGCATCGCGGCCCGCCGGAGCACGGGCCGGCCGGTGCCGCACCGCCGGTGGACGAAGGCGGGCTAGGGCCTGTCCGGCGGCCGCTGAGATACGGGCCGGCCGCGGCGGAGCCTCCCCCGCCGCGGCCGGCCGTCACAGCTCGGGTCTTTCGTTTGGATCAGGCCGGATCAGGGAGCGGGGTCTGGTGCGTGCAGCTGCAAGGCGGAGGATTGAGGCATGGCGAATGGGGCCTCCCCTGCTCGA
>NZ_JBHUUV010000013.1:63179-174649 GCF_042670885.1 Streptomyces sp. NPDC057136 | reverse complement strand
GGCCCCGGTGCATGGCCGGGGCGGGCGACGGGTTCCCCGATGTCAGAGCGACGTCATGACGTGCTTGATCCGGGTGTAGTCCTCGAAGCCGTACGCGGAGAGGTCCTTGCCGTAGCCGGACTTCTTGAACCCGCCATGCGGCATCTCGGCGACGAGTGCCATGTGGGTGTTGATCCATACGCAGCCGAAGTCGAGGTTCTTCGACATCCGCATCGCCCGCGCATGGTCCTTGGTCCACACCGAGGAGGCCAGAGCGTAGTCGACGCCATTGGCATACTGCAGGGCCTGGGCCTCGTCCGCGAACGACTGGACGGTCATGACCGGGCCGAAGACCTCGTTCTGGATGATCTCGTCGTCCTGCCGGAGGCCGGAGACCACAGTCGGGGCGTAGAAGTAGCCCTTCTCGCCGACCCGGTGGCCGCCCGCCTCGATCCTGGCATGGTCGGGGAGGCGCTCGATGAAGCCGCTGACCTGGGCGAGTTGGCCCGCGTTGTTGAGCGGGCCGTACAGCACGTCCTCGTCGTCCGGCTGCCCGGTCTTCGTGTCGGCCGCCGCCTTGGCGAGCGCGGTGACGAACTCGTCGTGGACCGACTCGTGGACCAGGACACGGGTCGCGGCCGTACAGTCCTGACCGGCGTTGAAGAAGCCGCCGACCACCAGGTCCTCGACCGCCTTCGCCAGGTCGGCGTCCTCGAAGATCACCGCCGGGGCCTTGCCGCCGAGCTCCAGGTGGACCCGCTTGACGTCCTTGGCCGCGCTCTGGGCAACCTGGATGCCGGCGCGTACGGAGCCGGTGATGGAGGCCATCGCAGGGGTGGGGTGCTCCACCATCAGGCGGCCGGTCTCACGGTCGCCGCAGACCACGTTGAAGATTCCGCGGGGCAGCGCAAGTTCCTCCAGGACACCGCCGATGATCTCGGCGATCAGCACCGTGGAGGCCGGGGTGGTGTCCGAGGGCTTGAGGACCACCGCGTTGCCCGCCGCAAGCGCCGGAGCGAACTTCCACACCGCCATCAGCAGGGGGTAGTTCCACGGCGCGACCTGTGCACACACACCGACCGGCTCGCGGCGGATGATGGAGGTCAGACCTTCCATGTACTCACCGGCCGAGCGGCCCTCCAGCAGCCGCGCCGCGCCCGCGAAGAAGCGGACCTGGTCGATGGCGGGGGCCAGTTCCTCACTGCGGGTGAGGTGGAGCGGCTTGCCGGTGTCCCGGCTCTCCGCCGCGACCAGCTCGTCGGCCCGTGCCTCCATTGCGTCGGCGATCTTCAGCAGCGTGCGCTGCCGCACGGACGGTGTGGTGTCGCGCCAGACGGGGAACGCCGCGGCTGCGGCCGCCATCGCCGCGTCGACGTCTGCCGCCCCCGAGAGCGGGGAGGTCGCGTAGAAGTCACCGGTGACGGGATCCACCACATCGAGCGTGCGGCCGTCCGAGGCGTCGGCGAGTGCACCGTCGATGTAGTTGCGGAACGTGGTGCTCATGGAACGTCTCTCCTGGTCAGGCAGCGGTACGGGCGGACAGGTGCTCGTGGACGGCGGTCCAGCCGCCGTCGTCGGCGCGGGCGAAGACGATGGTCTCCCGCTCGTGGACCGTCTCCTCAGCGGCCTCGGTGGCGACTCGGGTCTCCACGTCGTGGCTGAAGACGGCCGTGTCGCCGAAGTGCTGGATCAGCTGTGCGGACGAGGTGCAGCCGAGGATGCGGAAGCCGTCCTGCTCCACCCACTGCTGCCAGAGCGCGCGGTACTCGGCCGTGGAGCCGAGCCGCTCCGGGGTGGTGTGGAAGACGAAGGTCGCGTCCGGGGCGAAGGCGCCGAAGTAGTCGTCGAGGCGGCTCTCGGCGAAGGCGGCGACGAGCGCGTCCGCGGCGGCCTGGATTTCCTGGACGGTGGTGGTGCTCATGCACAGCTCCTGGTCACGGGCGTTCGGACGGGGCCGGCACGCCCGGCATTCGGTTACGGGGTGACTGCGAGGGCTCAGTGGGCCACGGCGGGCTCGATGACGGTCTCCTCGGTGCCGCCGGTGATCGGCGGCACCGAGGCGTCCGATGCCCGGACGAAGCGGGGTCCTGCCGGTCCGTACACGGCGCGCGGCTCGGGGAACACGGCGAGCAGGGCGAGGTAGAGCACGGTCGCGAGGACGAGACCGACCGGCAGCGAGACGTCCGTGCCGTTGGCGAGGTTGCCGAGCGGGCCGACGAACTGGCCGGGCAGGTTGGTGAAGAGGAGCGCCACGACGGCGGAGATGAGCCAGGTGGCCATGCCGCGCCAGTTCCAGCCGTTCGTGTACCAGTAGCGGCCGCCACGCTGACGGCGGTTGAAGACCTGCAGGGCCTCGGCGTCGTACCAGCCGCGCCGGGTGACGTACCCGAGCGCCATGACGATCATCCACGGTGCGGTGCAGGTGATGATCAGCGTGGCGAAGGTGGAGATGGACTGCGCGAGGTTGAGCGCGAAGCGGCCGACGAAGATGAACGCGATGGACAGCGCGCCGATGAAGAAGGTGGCCTGGACGCGGCTGAAGCGCGTGAAGACGCTGGAGAAGTCGAGACCCGTGCCGTACAGGGCCGTTGTGCCCGTGGAGAGGCCGCCGATCAGGGCGATCAGGCAGAGCGGCAGGAAGTACCAGCCGGGCGAGATCGCGAGCAGTCCGCCCACGTAGTTGGGGGCGGCCGGGTCGACGTACTTCGCGGCCTTCGTCGCGATGATCGACGCGGTGGCCAGGCCGAAGAGGAACGGCAGCAGGGTGGCGATCTGGGCGATGAACGCGGCCCCCATCACCCGGCGACGCGGGGCCCCGGCCGGAATGTAGCGGGACCAGTCACCGAGGAACGCGCCGAAGGAGACCGGGTTGGAGAGCACGATCAGCGCGGCGCCTATGAACGACGGCCAGAACAGCGGGTCGGCGGTGGAGGCGAAGGCTCCCGCGTAACCGGGGTCGAAGTCGCCCGCGAAGGCGAAGGCGCCGAGCACGAAGAGGGCCGACGCCGCCAGCACCGCGATCTTGTTGACCAGCAGCATGAACCGGAAACCGTAGATGCAGACGACCAGTACGAGCCCGGCGAAGATCGCGTACGCGATGCCGTAGGTGACGTCCGACTCGGGGAGGTCGACGAGCCGGTGAGCGCCGCCGACGAGCGCGTCGCCCGAGGACCACACCGAGATCGAGAAGAAGGCGATGGCGGTGAGCAGGGAGAGGAACGAGCCGACGACCCGGCCGTGCACGCCCAGGTGCGCGGAGGAGGAGACGGCGTTGTTCGTGCCGTTGGCGGGGCCGAACAGTGCCATCGGGGCCAGCAGCAGCGCACCCGCGACGAGGCCGAGGACGGTCGCTGCGAGACCCTGCCAGAAGGAGAGCCCGAAGAGGATCGGGAAGGCGCCCAGCACACAGGTCGCGAAGGTGTTGGCGCCGCCGAAGGCGAGCCGGAACAGATCGATCGGACGGGCCGTGCGGTCCGCGTCCGGGATCCGCTCGACACCATAGGTCTCGATTTCGGTGATCGAGGTCGTCACGGGGCTCCACCTTCCGTTCATGCATGGGGACGGTCCCACAGTGTGTGGCCTCTACATAACCAGCGACAATTGTGTCAATCACGGAGCAGTAGGCTGCCTTCTGTGGCCAGCAACAAACTTACCGTCGAGGATCTGCTCTCCTTCCCGGCGCTCCAGCTCTCCGTGAAGGCCGGCAGCGGCGGCCTGGGCCGGTCCGTGTCCTGGGCGCACGCCATCGAGCTCGCCGATCCGACGCCCTGGCTCCTGGGTGCCGAGGTGATCATGACGACGGGCCTGGCGGTCCCCCGTACCGCGGCCGGACAGCGCGCCTATTTGGAGCGGCTGGACGATGCCGGGGTATCCGCTCTCGCGCTCTCCGCACAGCTGCACATGCCCCCGCTCCACGACGCGTTCTTCCGGGCGGCCGAGGAGCGGGGCTTCCCGGTCCTCGAAGTGCCGCTCTCCGTCCCGTTCATCGCTGTCGCCCAGGAGGTCGCAGCCTCGGTCCAAGAGGATGCCAGGCACCGGCTGGGCGCGCAGCTCCAGGTCTTCGGCTCGCTGCGCTGGCTGGTCGCCGAGGGCCTCGACACGCCGACACTTCTGCGCCGCCTCGAACGCCTGTCCGGTTATGACGTCTACCTCTGCACGCCGCAGGGCCGCCCGCTGCTGCCCGGCGTTCCCGCGCCCGATCCCGGCGTCCTGCCCGCCTCCGTCGACGCTCCACCGACGATCCCCGGCGGATTCGTCCTCCCGGTGCCCGCACCCGGCGGCCCGGCGGGCTTTCTCGTCGCGTACGAGCGTCAGGGCGCCCAGCCGGCGGGACTGGCCGTCGTCCAGCACATCGCCACCGTAGCGGCGCTCCGGCTGGCGATGGTGCGCAACGAGCGCGAGACGCTGCGCCGCGAGGGCGCGGAGACGCTGGCCGAGCTTCTGCAGGAGGTGCTCGACCCGGAGGCGGCGCGCCGCAGGCTCGCCCGGCACGCGATCGAGGGCGACACCGTGCTCCTGGTGGTGCGCCACACCACCGACGAGGCGCTGCTGCGCTGCCTGGAGGACCATCCCCATCTGCTGCTCACCTGGGGCGATGACCGCTATGTCCTGGGGGCGCCGGAGCTGGCGGTGGCCGTCGGTGAGCTGCCGGTCGTGGCAGCCGGGATGAGCCGCCCCTTCCTGCCGGGCGCCGCACTGAAGGTCGCCCAGCGCGAGGCGCTCTGGGCGGTCTCCAAGGCCGTGGAGTCGGGCCGCCCCGTCGTCCGGTACGGCGACGACTCGACGGGCCGGTGGCTGCCCGACGACCCCACTGTGCTGACCGCACTGGTCGAGCACGTGCTCGGCGAGGTCCTGCGCTACGACGAGGCCCACGACTCGCAGCTGCTGGTCTCCGCCCGCACCTGGATGGAGCGCGACCGCCGTACCGAGACGGCTGCGGCGGCACTCCACATCCACCCGAACACCCTCGCCTACCGGCTGCGCCGCTTCGGCACACTCGCCCACCGTGATCTGGCGTCGACAGGTGCCCTGGCCGAGGTCTGGCTGGCGATCCAGGCAGCGGGAGCGCTGGGCCTCACCGACTGAGCAGGCTTGTGGCAGGCCAGGAGCAAGGAGGCAGGGCGTCACCTGGTGGGGTCATGCCACCTGCACGATCGAGGCCGTCTCCCGCTCGTGTCCTGACCGGCCGACGGGCGATCAGCCGGCCCAGTCAGTCCCGGTCCACTCGGATCATGTCTGCGCACTTCTCCCCGATCATCATCGTGGTGATGCAGGGGTTGACAGCAGGCAGGAACGGCATCACGGACGCATCGGCCACCCGCAGACCCCGCACCCCCTTCACGCGCAGCCGCGGATCGAGCACGGCCTCCGGGTCGTCGGTGGCACCCATCCGTACCGTGCCCGCCGGATGGTAGACCGTGTTGTGGGTCTGGCGGATGTAGTCGAGCAGCTCCGCGTCAGTCACGGCGTCGGCCCCCGGCGCCAGTTCCCGGCCGGCCCAGGAAGCCATCGGCGCCCGGGAGACGATGTCCCGGGCGAGCCGCAGCCCGTAGGTCATCACCCGTACGTCGTGCTCGTCGGTGAAGTAGCGCGGGTCGACCCGTGGCTTGTCACGGAAGTCACGGGTGCGCAGCCGGACAGTGCCCATGGAACGGGCGCGGGTGACGTTGGGAGTGAGGCAGAAGGCGTTCTCGGAGGTCGGGTACCCGCGCCGGTAGGTGTTCATGTCGAAGGGCACGGACCCGTAGTGGAACATCAGGTCCGGGCGGTCGAGGCCGGATTCGGTGTCGGCGAAGATGCCGATCTCCCACCACTGGGTGGACGTGGTGACCATGGGCTGCCGCGCCTCCCACATGATCACGCCCTCGGGGTGGTCCTGAAGGTGGGCACCGACCGCCGGTGAGTCGACGCGGACATCCACACCGGTCTCGCGCAGATGGTCCGCCGGGCCGATCCCGGACAGCATCAGCAGCTTCGGCGCGTCGATGGAGCCGCAGGACACAACGACTTCGCGTCGCGCGCCGACGGTACGCGTATGGATGAGGTCGGGCGTCAGGTATTCGACGCCGGTGCACCGCTGTTCGGCGTCGAGAACCAGTCGCTTGGCCTGCAGCCCGGTGCGTACTTCGAGGTTGGGACGCTGTCCGAGAATCGGGTGCAGGTAGGAGACGGAGGCGGACGAACGCGTCCCGTCGGGGCGGGCGTTGATCTGGAACCAGTGCGCCCCACGAGTGACCGTCGTACCGGTGTTGAACGGCGTGGTGGGAATTCCGGCCGCGGCGCAGGCCTCCAGCAGGGCCGCTCCGCACGGGTCGTTCGGCGGGATCGTGCGGATGGTCACCGGGCCGTTGCGCCCGTGGTGGTCGCCGGGCGCGTCGTTGGTCTCCAGCCGTTGGTAGAGCGGGAAGCAGTCCGCGGCGCTCCAGCCCTTGCATCCCAGGGCGCCCCATTCGTCGAGGTCCTCGGCCGGCGCCCAGAAGGCGATGCAGGAGTTGTGGGACGAACAGCCGCCGAGGACTTTGGCGCGGGCATGCCGCATGAAACTGTTGCCGTTGTCCTGCGGCTCCACCGGGTAGTCCCAGTCGTAGCCGGATTCCAGCAGCCCCATCCACCGGTCGAGCCGCAGGATGTTGTCGTCACCGACGTCCGAGGGACCCGCCTCCAGTACGCAGACGGTGACGGACGGGTCCTCGGACAGCCGGGCGGCGACGACCGCCCCGGCCGTACCGCCGCCGACCACCACATAGTCGAAGTCGTCCTGCAATTGACTCTCAGCCGGCATCTGTGTCTCCAGAAATCGTGGGGTGTGGGCTGCGGCTAGCCGCGCGGCGGTGCGGGCGCCGTCGGGTCGTGCACCTCGGCGCGGTGGCTCTCAAGAACGCCGGTCTTGTGCCGCTGCACGAACCAGTAGTAGGCGAATCCGCCGAGCCCGACGATGCCGATGAAGACGAATGCGCCCCAGCGCAGATACCAGTGCTGCGCTCCCGTCGCGTTGTAGACCTCGGCGCGCGGCCAGGCGAGGTTGAGCGACATGGCCGCTCCCCACAGCACGGCGGCGATGTTGATCGGCAGCCCGAGCCGGCCGAGCGTGAAGTTGCCTTCTGCGGGCTGCCAGGTGCCTCGCAGCCGGCGGATCAGCATGGGGGTCGTGACCATCAGATAGGCCACATAGATCATGATGACCGCGATGCTCGTGATCACCGAGAAGATCTGCGGCTGGTTGATGTTGATCACCAGGATGACGACGCCCACCACACCGATCACGACGGCAGGCACCACAGGGGTCTGGAAGCGGGGGCTGACCCGGGCCAGAATTGAGCCCGCAGGAAGGTTGTTGTCGCGTGCCATCGCGAACATCAGCCGGATGCCGGCGGCCTGCACAGCCAGCACGCAGACCGTGATCGCGACGACCACGCACCACAGGAAGATCTCACCGACGGTCGAGCCGAGCGTCTCCAGCACCACGTACTGCAAGCCGCCCGTCGACAGCTCCTTCGCGGCCAGATCCGGCACCGCCAGCAGCGCGAAGAGCAGGATCAGGCCGCCGATGACGAACGACGCGATGAGCGCCCGCAGGATGGCGCGGGGTGCGTTGCGGCCCGGATTGTGCGACTCCTCGCCGAGCGACGACGCCGTGTCGAAGCCGTACATCACGTACGCGGACGCGAGCGACGCAGTGAGGAACGCGCCGAAGTACCCGAGGGTCCGGCCGTCGCCGAGCCCGTACGTCTCCGTCAGGGCGGTGCTGGGGCCGCGGGTGATGTGCGCCGCCAGGAAGATGATCAGGGCGACCGCGGCGATCAGCTCGATGAACACACCTGCGGAGTTGATCCGGGCCATGAGCTGGACACCGAAGGCGTTGACCAGGGTGGAGAAGAGGATCAGTACCGTGCCGAGGAGAACGGCGTTGGCCGCCGCGTCGTTCTTGCCGGTGCCGTCGCCCACGAACTGGAACCAGCTGTCGATCTGCGGCAGCGTGATCTGGTAGGCGAGCGCCACGGCTGAGAGCGTGACCATGGTGGCGGTCATCATCATCCAGCCGCCGAGCCAGCCGATGTGCGGGCCGCCCATGCTCTTGGCCCAGTTGTAGATCGAGCCGGCCACCGGGTAGCGGGCGGCGAGCTCGCAGAAGCACAGGGCGACCATCAGCTGGCCGGCGAAGACCATGGGCCAGGACCACCAGTAGGCCGGGCCGCCGAAGCTCACGCCGAAGTAGAACAGCTGAAAGGTGCCGGTCAGGATCGAGATGTAGCTGATGCCCGCGGCGAAGGTGTGGAAGTTGCCCAGGGTTCGCTTGAGTTCGGGCTTGTAGCCGAGCTCAGCAAGTGAGTCGTCATCATGGCTGCCGTCGGCCCGGGTGCCGGGGCGCGGGGTGCTCGTCGGGTCGGGGCTTGTCGGGTCGGAAGTGCTCACTCGAACCACCTCTGCGGCCGGGCTGCGGTGTTGCGCCAGATGTGCTTGGCCTCCTGGTACTCCGCGAGACCGGCCGGGCCGAGCTCGCGGCCAACTCCGGACTGCTTCATTCCGCCCCACTCGGCCTGCGGGACATACGGATGGAAGTCGTTGATCCATACGGTCCCGGCGCGCAGCCCGGCGGCCACCCGGTGGGCGCGCTCGCCGTCCTGCGTCCAGACGGCCCCGGCCAGCCCGTAGACGGTGTCGTTGGCCAGGGCGATGGCCTCGGTCTCGTCCCGGAACCGCTCGACGGTCAGGACCGGGCCGAACGATTCATCCCGTACCACCGTCATGTCCGGCGTGCACTCGTCGAGCACGGTCGGCAGGTAGTAGAAGCCGCTCTGCAGCGCCGGGTCGTCCGGGCGGGCACCGCCGCAGCGCAGTACGGCGCCCTCCGCCAGGCCCGCGGCCACGTACGCCTCGACCTTGGCGCGATGCGCGGCCGAGATCAGCGGCCCGCTGCGGGCGTCCTCGTCGAACGGTCCACCGAGCCGAATGCCCCGGGCGCGCCGTACCAACTCGTCGACGAACGCGTCGTGCAGCTCGTCCTGTACGAGCAGCCGCGCGCCGGCCGAGCAGACCTGCCCGGCGTGCAGGAAGACTGCCATCAGCGCGTAGTCGACCGCGGTGTCGAACTCGGTGTCGGCGAACACGATATTGGGGTTCTTGCCGCCCAGTTCGAGCGCGATCTTCTTCACGGTGGGTGCGGCCGCCGCCATGATGAGCCGTCCGGTGGCCAGGCCGCCGGTGAAGGAGACCATGTCCACGCGCGCGTCCGAGCTCAGCGGTGCGCCCGCGGTGGCCCCGGCCCCGAGCACCAGATTCGCGACACCGGCCGGCAGTCCGGCCTCGGTGAGCGCCTTCATCAGGAGGATCGCGGTGTGCGGCGTCAGCTCACTGGGCTTGAGAACGAAGGTGTTGCCCGCGGCGATTGCGGGGGCCACCTTCCAGGCCGTCTGCAACAGCGGATAGTTCCACGGCGTGATCAGCGAGCAGACGCCGACCGGTTCGTGCACCACTCTGCTGTCGATCCCGCGATCACCCGCGTCGACGATGCGGTCGGTGCCGCCGGAGGCGGCCAGGTTGCCGAAGTAGCGGAAACAGTTCGCGATGTCGTCCATGTCGTACTCGCTCTCCACGAGCCGCTTCCCTGTGTCCAGGGTCTCGGCTCTGGCGAACGCGTCCTTGTCCCGTTCCATGAGGTCGGCGACGCGCAGCAGCAGCCGGCCGCGCTCTGCGGCCGACGTGCGCGGCCACGGCCCCCGATCGAACGCCTCGCGCGCCGCGGCCACTGCCGCGGCTGCGTCCTGCGGCCCCGCCTCGTCGACGGTGGCGACCAGGGCACCGTCCGCAGGGCAGCGGATCTCACGTGTTCCGCCCTCGATCGCAGCGCTCCATCGGCCACCGATGAACAGCTCAGGCATGGCGTCCCTCCAGGCCCGCACGGGGAAGGGGGAAGGCGGTGAAGCCGACCGTGGCGAGCTCGCCACCCAAAGTAAGCGCCCGACGACACACTCGCGCGGCGAGCAACGCCGTACCGCTTGGACTCCCATCGCGCTTGCCCACCCCCGCTACCCGTCGTCTGCGCTTCCCCACTCCGCAGAAGCGGCCGGACCTGCCGGATTCACTCGGCGCTGGAAGCGCGGACCAGCCCCCTCCGTCGCGTGCACGAGGTCAGCATCCGCGGGACCCGACCGGGACCGATGCTGAGTGCTCGCGGGGTGGGGATCCGACGCCCGCCTTGGGATGTGCCGTCCCGGTTCTGCACGTCCGTCTCAGGCGAGGAGTCTGGCCTTCTGAGCCGCGAATTCCTCGTCGGTCAGAATGCCTTGGGCCTTCAGGTCGCCCAGTTCACCGGGGCGGGCGGCGACGGCTGTTGCTGATACGCCTGCTGCTGTTCGCCCTGCTGTGCCCATCGGCCCGCCTGCCGCCGCGAGACTCGGTTGGACACCGCGGTGGCAGTTCCGGATATCACGGCTGTGCGGGCGACGCCACGAAGGAGTCCGGGCATGTTCGCTCATCTCCCAGAGGGGTGCGGGTGGACCGTGGCGGACCGGGTTCGCACGGCCGGAGTTTTCAGGCGGCTGCCGGTCCGCCGGGGGCCGCCGTCGGCTCGGCCGCCTCCAGCGAGGCCAGCAGGGTCTGGACGGGGATGCGGCCGCTCGCCACCAACTGGGCGCCGCCGCGCCGCAACGCCCGGGCCAAGGGAGCGGCCCACACGTTTTCGTACACGAGGACCGCGGCGGAGTTGCCGGGCTCCAGCGCGGCCCCTGCCTCGTCGATGTCGTCCTGTGCCAGCAGCCCGGACGTCGCACCTTCGAAGACGGACAGATCGACCTCGTCCCCGAATTCTCCGAGTTGGACAGCGATGACCGTGCCATCGCTGTCCTTTCGGACGAAGACCAGGTCGAGGATGCGGATGACGCCGCGATCGACGAGATCGACAAGCAAGGGAAGACCCTCGCCCGTCATACGGTTGCCCGGGAACTCGACGATCAGGTAGTCGACGGGGCCCATGTCCTCGATGTCGTCGCTCATGGCCCACCTCCAGAGCCATTGGAGCATCCGGCCGGAGGCTTCGCATGTCCGGACGTAACTGCATGGCGGCCACGGGGACCGGTCCCCACGGCGCGGCACGAACCGGCTCGTGCCGTCGACATGCGCATGGGGGCACGGGGGGTCAGATTGGAGGTAACCGACTCGCCGCACGGAAACGTGCTCGGCGGGCAGGCCGGACGACAGTGAGGAACCTGATATGACCACACACGTGAGCGAACCCGGTTCGAGAGGGGCGACGCACACCAGCGGCTGGCTGGTGTTCGCCTCTGTGATCATGGTCTTCAGCGGCATCATGGCGCTGCTCGGTGGCATCTCGGCCATTGCCAAGGACAACGTGTTCGTCGCCACCCGCAACTACGTCTACGAGCTCAACCTCACCGGATGGGGCTGGATCCATCTCATCCTGGGCATCGTGATCGTGCTTACCGGCATCGCCGTGTTCACGGGCGCCACCTGGGCCAGGATCGTCGGTGTGGTGCTGGCCGGTCTCAGCATGATCGCGAACTTCATGTGGCTCCCCTACACACCCTGGTGGGCGCTGTTGTTCATCGCGATCGACGCCCTGATCATCTGGGGGTTGTGCGTCGCGCCCCGGCCGACGAGAGACTGACGTCCGGGACCGCCGCGGCCGCGCCACGCGGGACAGGTGCCGGCCGGCTGCCCGACCTGGTGCTCGTCGTCGGCGTCGCCGGGTCGGGCAAGACGACGGTGGGGACTCTCCTCGCGCGCCGGCTCGGCCGGCCGTACCGGGACGCGGACGAGTTCCACTCCGAGGCCAACCGCGCCAAGATGGCCGCCGGCCACGCTCTCACGGACAGCGACCGGGAACCCTGGCTCGACGCCATCGGGGAGTGGATGGATCGTGAGATCGCGGCCCGTCGTCCGGCCGTCGTCACCTGCTCCGCGCTCAAGCGTGGCTCCCGGGACAAGCTGCTGGCCGGGCGCCCCGGAGTCCGTCTGGTCTACCTGCACGGATCGCGGGATCTGATCCGCTCCCGGCTGGCCGCCCGGCACGGTCACTTCTTCCCGACGGACCTGTTGGACAGCCAGATCGCGGACCTGCAGGAGCCGGAACCCGACGAACACCCGTTGGTGGTGGAGATCGACCAGCCTCCGGAGGCCGTCGTCACGGCGGTGCTCTCGCTGATACCCCGGGAATCCTCCTCCGGGGTTCTGCCGGCCGGACCCGTCACGGAGCATGCCGCAGTGAGTGAGGAGCCTTCTGTGTCCCCCAGCCCCACAGGCGCGCAGTGGCAGTTGACCCGCGGCGAACAGAGTGCCGTGGTCGTCCAGCTGGGCGGCGCCTTGCGCGACTACACGGTGAACGGCCGACCGCTGCTCGACGGGTTCTCCGCCGGGTCCGCCATCACGGGCGGGCGGGGGCAGCTGCTCGCCCCGTGGCCGAACCGCGTGGGCGGCGGACGCTACCGCTTCGGCGACAAGGATCTGCAACTCCCTCTCACCGAACCGGAGAAGAACAACGCGATCCATGGACTGCTTCGCCGGACCCTGTGGAAGCTGCTCGCCCACACCGACGACGCGGTGAGAATCGGCACGACGCTCTGCCCCCAGCCCGGATATCCCTTCCTCCTCGACGTCTGCGCGGAGTACCGGCTGGGGCCCGAAGGGCTCGAGACCGCCGTCATCGCCACCAACTCCGGTACTGCACCAGCACCTTACGGAGTGGGGCAGCACCCCTATCTGACAGTCGGCACCGACCTCGTCGACACCGCGCTGCTCACCGTTCCCGCCCGGTACCTGCTGCGTACCGACGACCAGGGCCTGCCGATCGGCAAGGAGCCCGTGGACGACACCCCGTACGACTTCCGCACCGCCCGCCCCATCGGCGATCTGCGCCTGGACACCGCCTTCACCGGACTTGACCGCGCCCCCGACGGCCGGGCCGTCGTGCGACTGGCACATCCCTCCGGGCTGCGGGGTATCGATCTGTGGCTCGGCGAAGGCACCCGGTACGTGCAGGTGTATACGGGCGACACTCTGGCCGAACCCGAACGCCGGCGCCGCGGTGTCGCCGTGGAGGCCATGTCCTGTCCGCCGGACGCTTTTCGCAGCGGCACGGATCTCACCGTCCTGGAAGCGGGTGCCACGCACGTGCTGCGGTGGGGCCTCACTCCATGGGGGTCCCCGTGACACCGCCCGCACAGCCCTCGGCCGTGCACGCTATGACCGCGCACGATTTCCGGGCGCTCTACGAGCGACTTCGGCGCGAGGCGGCGCGGTCGATGGTGGACGGTCGGCGTGGCGCGCTCTGCCATGTGACGCCCGAGCGTGTGGTGGCAGCCGCCGCGGAAGTCCGTCTCGGACGCACGGTTTCGCTGGCCGCTCCGATCGAGACCGTGCCAGGCCCCGACGACCCCGAGCCCGCGGTGCACCGGATGACCGGACCTGCCCCGGGTGACCTCTGCGCGGAGGGGCTGCACTTTGCCACCGACCGCTTCGCCATGAACGTGCACGGGGACGCGGACAGTCATCTCGACGCCCTCTGTCACGTGGTGCTCGACGGGCAGCTGTACGGCGAGGTGCCCGCGAGCAGCGTGACGGCCGAGGGTGCCCGTGCGCTCTCCGTGGACCTGATCGAGGACGGCATCGTCGGTCGGGGCGTGCTGCTGGACATCCCCCGGCTGCGTGGCGCGCCCTGGCTGGAACCGGGCGACCAGGTGACGCCGGACGATCTGACGGCCGCCGAGGCCGCGCAAGGGGTCCGCGTCGGACCGGGAGACCTGCTGTTCGTCCGGGTGGGACATCGCCTCCGTCGTACAGAACTCGGACCGTGGAACGCGGCGACGGCTCGGGCCGGGCTCCACCCGACCGCCCTCGGGTTCCTGGCCGAGCGACAGGTCGCGGTCCTGGGCGGAGACGGAAACAACGACACCGCGCCCAGCGCGGTCGAGGACATCGCCTTCCCCGTGCATGTCCTGGCGATGCAGGCCATGGGCATCCATCTGATGGACTACCTGCAGTTCGAGGACCTGGTCCCGGTCTGCGCGCAGGCCGGGCGCTGGAGTTTCCTGTGTGTGGTCGCCCCACTGCGGCTGCCCGGAGCCACGGGCTCGCCCGTGAACCCGATCGCGGTGCTGTGACCGAGGTGCCGGACCGGTGACCGCCCCTCCGGTCGCCGTTCACGGGGCAGGCGGATACGTTCGAACCGGGTGGGACCGCTCGGCCCCCGCACTGCGGGAAGACAGGGCCTGACGCCAGGTCAGGTCCGTGATCACAAGGACGGTGGTCGCCGTGGGCGACGCCCCTCACTACGACGTCATCATCGTCGGTACCGGCGCCGGCGGCGGCACCCTCGCCCATCGGCTCGCCCCGTCCGGCAAGCGCGTACTCCTCGTCGAACGCGGCGACTACCTGCCGCGTGAGCGGGACAACTGGGACTCGACGGCCGTGTTCGTCAAGGGCAAGTACCGGGCACCGGAGTTCTGGATCGACCGGCACGGGACCGAGTTCCCTCCCGAGGTCAACTACTACGTGGGGGGCAACACCAAGTTCTACGGCGCCGCCCTCTTCCGGCTGCGGCCCGAGGACTTCGGCGAAATCCGTCATCACGGCGGCCTCTCCCCCGCCTGGCCGATCGGGTACGAGGACCTGGAGCCGTACTACACGCAGGCCGAGCACCTCTACCTCGTGCACGGACGTCATGGCGAGGATCCCGGTGAGGGTTCGGTGAGCGCGCAGTACGCCCATCCGCCCGTGGAGCACGAGCCGCGCATCCAGCAGTTGAGCGACGACCTCGAGAAGCGTGGTCTGCACCCCTTCCACCTGCCGATCGGAGTCAATCTCAGCCAGGAGAACGGGGGGCGGGCCACCCACTCCAGTGTCTGCATCCGCTGCGACCGGGTGGACGGCTTTCCGTGTCTGGTGCGTGGCAAGTCCGACGCCGAAGTGATCTGTGTCGAGCCGGCCCTGGCACACCCCAACGTCGAGATGGTCACGAACACGCAGGTGGTCCGCCTGGAGACCGATGCGAGTGGACGCAGTGTCAGCGCGGTCGTCGGCCGGCTCCCCGACGGCTCGGAGGTCCGGTTCACGGCGGACGTGGTGGTCGTCTCCTGCGGGGCGGTCAACTCCGCGGCGTTGCTGCTGGCCTCGGCCAACGGGCACCACCCCAACGGCCTTGCGAACAGCTCCGACGTGGTCGGCCGCAATTACATGCGGCACAACAACGAGGCCCTGATGGCGGTGTCGAAGGAACCCAACGACACCAAGTTCCAGAAGACCCTGGCCCTGCACGACTGGTACCTCGGTGCGGACGACTGGGACTACCCGCTGGGCGGCATCCAGATGCTGGGCAAGTCGGACGCCGACCAGATCCACGGCGAGGCCCCGCGGTGGGCCGGTGCGGTCGCACCGGACATGCCGTTCGAGGTGCTGGCGCACCACGCCGTCGACTTCTGGCTGTGCGGTGAGGACCTGCCCCTGGCCGACAACCGGGTCACCCTCGACGG
This sequence comes from Streptomyces sp. NPDC057136, assembly GCF_042670885.1. Classification (NCBI taxonomy): domain Bacteria; kingdom Bacillati; phylum Actinomycetota; class Actinomycetes; order Kitasatosporales; family Streptomycetaceae; genus Streptomyces; species Streptomyces sp. NPDC057136. Next base: position 159,188 of record NZ_JBHUUV010000013.1, on the reverse strand, counting down.
CGACGGACGCATCCATCTCGCTCTCGACGAGAAGAACAACGTCGAAGGCCTGAAGCGGCTGAGGCACAAGCTGGAAGGGATGCTCGGCCACCTGGGCATGCACGAGCACCACCTGCTGTCCCACAGCATCTATCTCCACAAGGGAATGCCGATCGGCGCGACGGCGCACCAGGCCGGCACCGTGCGCTTCGGCACCGACCCCGCCGCCTCCGCGCTGGACGTCAACTGCAAGGCGCACGACCTCGACAACCTGTACGTCGTCGACACGAGCTTCTTCCCGAGCATCGGCGCCGTCAACCCGTCCTTGACGGCCATCGCCAATGCCCTGCGGGTCGGCGACCACCTCCTGGCCCGGCTTGGCTGAGGCCGAGGGCCGCTGGTCCGATCGGACGAAATACTCGGCCCAACGGCCCAACTGTGGTGCGCCGGACATGCTGCCCACCGCGGCCGGTGATTGCTTGACCTCCGTGCACTGCCCGGCTGCAGCTGGGCGGACCGAGCCACGCAGCGAGGAGGCAGGGCATCATGGATTCCACCGTGGCAGCACCGCGGGGTGTGATTCCGGCAGATCTGCTGAAGGGCCAGAAGGCGCTGGTCACCGGCGCCAATTCGGGTATCGGAAAGGCCACGGCAATCGGCCTGGGCCGGGCCGGCGCGGATGTGGTCGTGAACTACGTGGCCGGCCGTGAGGCCGCCGAGGAAGTGGTCAAGGAGATCACCTCGTTCGGGGTGCGCGCGGCGGCCTACGAAGCGGACGTGTCCCAGGAGGACCAGGTCACGGCCATGATGGACCGGATGATCCAGGAGTTCGGGACGATCGACATCCTGGTCGCCAACGCCGGGCTGCAGCGGGACGCCCGGTTCACCGAGATGACCCTCGCCCAGTGGCAGAAGGTCCTCGACGTCAACCTCACCGGTCAGTTCCTCTGCGCGAGGGAGGCGACCAAGGAGTTCCGGCGCCGCGGAGTCGTCCCCGAGGTGTCGCGCGCGGCCGGGAAGATCATCTGTATGAGTTCGGTGCACCAGCTCATCCCCTGGGCGGGCCACGTCAACTACGCCTCCTCCAAGGGCGGCGTACTGATGATGATGCAGACCCTGGCCCAGGAGCTCGCACCGGAGAAGATCCGGGTGAACGCGGTCGCCCCCGGGGCGATCAGGACGCCGATCAACCGCAGCGCCTGGGAGACGCCCGAGGCCCAGAAGGATCTGCTGAAGCTGATTCCGTACCACCGGATCGGCGACCCCGAGGACATCGCGCACGCCGTGGTCGGACTCGCCTCGGACCTCATGGACTACGTGGTGGGGACCACCCTGTACGTCGACGGCGGAATGACCCTCTTCCCGGGTTTCGCCACCGGCGGCTGACCCTCTCCCGGACTGTCACGAACAGCAAAGGCTTGTATGCCCCCCTCGTTCCATCTGCTGGCGGACGCCCCGGCCCAACTCCTGCCGGCCCGGGAACTCATGGCCTTCACTCTGGCATCCCACATCATCCTGGTGCCCCTGGGCGTGGCCTTCCCGTTCATCACCCTGGTCATGCACTACCGCGGGCTGCGCCGCAAGGACGCCGCGGCGCTGCTCCTGGCGCGGCGCTGGTCGGCCGTCATGGCGGTGCAGTTCGCGCTCGGCATCGTCACCGGCACGGTGCTCTCCTTCGAGTTCGGCCTGCTGTGGCCCGGCCTGATGGGCAGGTGGGGTGATGTCTTCGGCATCGGATTCGGTGTCGAGGCCTGGGCGTTCTTCCTCGAGGCAGTACTCATCGCCATCTATCTGTACGGATGGCGGCGGCTGAAGCCCCGTACGCACTTCCTGCTCGCCCTGCCGCTCCCGGCTGCCGCACTGCTCGGGGCATTCGGCATTCTGGCGGCCAACTCCTGGATGAACACGCCACAGGGCTTCTCTCTCGACTCCCATGGCAATCCGGTCGACGTGAACGTCTGGAAGGCGATCTTCACGCCGATGTTCGGGCCGCAGTACTGGCACTTCGTCGTGGCGATGATCATCACCGCGGGCTTCATGGTGGCCGGTGTCTACGCCGTGGGCTGGCTGCGCGGCCGCCGGGACCACTACCACCGGCTCGGCTTCGCCGTTCCGTTCACCATCGCCGCCCTGGCCACTCCGGTGCAGTTCGTCCTGGGCGACTCCATCGCCCGGTCGGTGTTCCACAAGCAGCCGGTGAAGTTCGCCGCGATGGAGATCGTCTGGAAGACGGACACCCGGGTACCGGAGTACATCTTCGGGCGCCTGCAGGAGGACGGGACCATCTCGGGCGGCATCAAGATCCCGCTGCTCGACTCCGTCCTGGCCGGATTCAGTCCGGACACGAAGGTGGTGGGACTGACCTCCGTCCCGGCGGACCAGCGTCCTACAGCCACTCAGGCGACCATCGCCCACTGGGCCTTCGACATCATGGTCCTGATCGGGTCCGCCCTTGTACTGCTCGCCCTCTGGTACGGACTGATCTGGCTACGGCACCGCCGGCTGCCCGCCTCGCCGTGGTTCTACCGCTCCGCCGCGTGTGCGGGCGTCGCCTCCGTCGTGGCCGTCGAGTGCGGCTGGATCGCCACCGAGGTGGGACGCCAGCCATGGATCGTCTACCAGAACATGCGGGTCGCCGAGGCAGTGACCTCGACCCGCTCCACCAGCCTGTGGATCATGCTCGGCGTGGTGATGGTGGTGTACGTGTTCCTCTTCGGCTCGTTCGTCGTCGTCCTGCTCAAGATGCGGACGCGTTGGCGGCTCGCCGACGAGCAGCGGGCCGCGGGAGGTACGGCCCACGCGCCGGAGGCGGACACCCCCTACGGGCCGCGGGAACCCCTCCCCGCGGGTGACGCCCACGCCGGCGGCGGAGCCGCCCGACCCGAGGACGGCCGACCATGACCGCCGACCTCATCGCCGTGGTGCTGCTCCTCGCCGTGGCCGCGTACGCCTGCGCGGGCGGCACGGACTACGGCGCAGGCTTCTGGGATCTGACGGCCGGGGGGACGGAACGCGGCCGGCGTCCCCGGTGGCTCATCGACCACGCCATGGCTCCCGTATGGGAGGTCAACAACGTCTGGCTGATCTTCGTTCTCGTCATCATGTGGACCGGCTTCCCCACCGTGTTCCAGACGGTGTTCTCCGCGATGTGGCTCCCGCTGGCGCTGGCGGCCATGGGCCTGGTCCTGCGCGGCGCCGGTTTCGCGTTCCGCAAGCCCTCCCGGCGGCTCGTCGACCGACGGCTGTACGGTGCCGTGTTCGCCGTGGCATCGGTCGTCACGCCGTTCTTCCTCGGTGCCACCGTCGGCGGGGTCGCGTCGGGACGGGTGGCGCCCGGTACCGAGGCCTCGGCGGATGCCTGGTCCAACCCCACCGCCCTCATGTTCGGGCTGGTCGCCATCGCGACCACGGCCTTCCTCGGCGCGGTGTTCCTCACGGGGGACGCCCGCCGGTTCGACGCCCCCGATCTGGTCGGCTACTTCAGGCGGCGGGCGCTGAGCAGTCTCGCCGTGGTCACCGCTCTGGCGGTGATCACCGGGTTCGTCACCCATGAGGACTCCCCCCACGTGTGGCACGGGCTCACCCACGGCCTGGGGCTGCTCTTCGTCGTCGTGGCCGGGGTGGCCACACTCGCGACAGCCCTGCTGCTCCTGCGGACGCCGGGCACGTGGGTGCGCGTCACGGCGGTCGGAGTCGTCGCGTCCGCCGTCATCGCCTGGGGCATGGCCCAGCGCCCCTACCTCGTCCCCACCTCGCTGACGGTGGCCGAGGCCGCGGGCGCACCCGCCACGCTGACGTGGCTTGCGGTCGTCACCTTGGTGGCCCTGGTGCTCGTCGTGCCGGCCGTCGTCCTCCTGTACTGGCTGGACACCCACGGTGAGCTGGAAGAACTCACCGACGCCGAGCTCCGAGGAGGAAGCGGCACGGACGGTGACGGTGCGGCGAGCGGCGGCTGATCGCCCCGGCCCACGCCGAAATCCCCCCTCGCGCCCGGACTCCGACGAAGGAAGCCGCTGTGACCGACGACGAGATCCTCCTCGGACTCGCCCTGACGGTGGTGCTCGCCACGGGCTCGCAGATCCTGGCGAACAAGCTGCGCGTCCCGGCCCTGATCATCCTGCTGCCGGCCGGGTTCGCCGCCGGTGCGGCGACGGACGTCATTCACCCGGACAAGCTGGTGGGGCCGGACTTCTCGGCCCTGGTGTCGCTGTCCGTCGCGTTGATCCTCTACGACGCCGGTCTGGGGCTCGACCTGCGCAAGCTCGCCCGCCACACCCGAGGGATCGTGGGGAGGCTGCTGCTGTACGGCGTGCTGCTCACCGTCCTGGTCACAGCCGCGGTGTCGCCGGCGATGTTCGACATGCCGCTGCGCGTGGCCGCGATGCTCGGCGTGATCCTCGTCGTCTCGGGGCCCACCGTCGTGGGTCCGCTGCTCGACTTCGTGCGGCCGAGCGACAAGGTGCGACGCATCCTGATCTGGGAGGGGACGCTGACCGACCCGATCGGCGGCATCCTCGGCGCGCTCACCTTCCACGCCATCGCCTCAACGCACAAGGTCGACATCGGCCGCGGATACCAGCTGGGGCAGTTCGCCCTCAGCCTGGCCGTCGGCCTGGTCGGCGGGGCCGTGGGAACCGCGCTGCTGTGGCTCACTCTGCGCACCCTGCGGCTCGGCGAGACCCTGGGCACGCTGGTTCAACTCGCCACCGTGATCGCCGTATCGGCGGGCTGCGACATCGTGCGGGACGACACGGGGCTCATCGCCGCGATCGTCACGGGACTGGCCGTCGCCAACGTCCGCGGCTTCGACATGCCCGCGCGTCGTCCCTTCTTCGAGACCCTGGTTCAGCTCGTCATCGGGCTGCTGTTCATCTCCATCTCCTCCACCGTCACCCCTGCATCCCTGGTACCGGTACTCCTTCCCGCGCTCGCCCTCATCGCGATCCTCGTCCTGGTGGTCCGGCCGGTCGTGGCCTTCGCCGCTTCCGCGCGCACGGATCTCTCCCGAGGGGAGCGTGCCTTCGTCGGGTGGATGGACCCACGCGGCATCGTCGCGGCGGCCACGGCGTCGGCATTCTCCGCCGGCCTGGTCGACCGGGGGGTGAGCGGGGCCGCCAGGATCCTTCCGGTCACGTTCCTGGTGATCGTGGGAACCGTTCTGCTGTACGCGCTGACGGCGGCACCGGTGGCCCGACGGCTGGGCGTCGTCAAGACGGAGGGCACGCGCGTTCTCCTGGTGGGCGGCGAGCCGTGGGTGGTCGACCTGGGAAGTGCCCTGCGGTCCGCCGGCCTCGAAATCCTGATGTGGGCGGGCCTCGACGAGGAGCGGGAACGGATCAAGGAGGCAGGGATCGACCTGGCCAAGGGCGATCTGCTGGCCACGGCCATCAACCCCGGGGCGCGGCTGGAGGGAGTGACGGCCGTGTTCCTGGCCACCGAAGACGACGACTTCAACGCGCTCGCCGCGGTCGTGATGCAGGACAACGTAGAGGGGCCCGTCTACCGGGTCGGGCCACCGCACGACAGTCATGGAGTGGTCGCTCCCTACACCGGCGGCGACATCCTCTTCGGCCGTTCCCTCGTCCGTCACGTCCTGACGGACCGTTACGAGCAGGGCGCCCGATACGTGGTGCAGCCCGCCTCCGCCCCGCTGCCACCGGAGTACGACATTCTCTTCGTGGTGCGGGCCAACCACCGGCTGTACCCGGTCACCGAGAGGCAGCAGATCGTCCCGCAGGAGGGAGACACCGTCGTCCTCCTCGGTTCCGTCCCCTCGAACGCCGGACAGTGAACCTCGCACCCGGGCTCCGTGCGACTACGTCCCGCCCCTGCTCGCCCCATTGAGCCTCGCGTCCAGGGTGATCGCCGCGTCGATCAGGGCCAAGTGCGTGAAAGCCTGTGGGAAATTGCCCAGCTGTCGCCCCGTCAGGCCGATCTCCTCGGAGTACAGGCCCAGGTGATTGGCGTAGGTGAGCATCTTCTCCAGCACCAGCCTGGCCAGGTCGGTGCGTCCGGCCCGTGCCAGGGCGTCGACGTACATGAACGTACACAGGGAGAAGGTTCCCTCGGAGCCGCGCAGCCCGTCGGGTGACGCCTCGGGGTTGTAGCGGTAGACCAGGCTGTCGCTGACCAGCTCGCGCTCCATCGCGTCCAGCGTGGACTTCCACATCGGATCGTCCGGCATGATGAAGCCGACCGTCGGCATACGCAGCAGCGACGAGTCGAGCACATCGTCGCCGTAATGCTGCACGAAGGCCTGCTTCTTCGGGTCCCATCCACGGCTGAGTACCTGCCGGTAGATCGCGTCACGCGCTTCCACCCAGCGGCCGCGGGCCGCGGGGCGGCCGTCGTCGTAGGCGATCCGGATGGCACGGTCGAAGGCCACCCAGGACATCACGCGGCCGTAGGTGAAGTCCTTCCGGCCGCCACGGGTCTCCCACAGGCCTTCTCCTGGCTGGTCCCAGTGGTCGACCAGCCAGTCGAGAAGGGTGTGCAGCGCGGTCCAGCCCTTGTTGTCGAGGTGTATGCCGTGCTGGTGCGCGAAGTAGATGCTGTCGAGCGCCTCACCGTAGATGTCCAGTTGCAGCTGGCTCGCCGCTCCGTTGCCGATGCGGACCGGGGCGGAGCCGCGGTACCCCTCCCAATGGTCCAGGGTCTCCTCGACCAGGTCGGAGGAGCCGTCGACGCGGTACATGATGTTCAGTGGCCCGGTGCCGTCCCCTTGACCGGCCTCTTCCTTCACGCGGTCGTGCAGCCAGCTGATGAACTCCGTCGCCTCTTCCTTGAACCCCAGGCCCAGCAAGGCGTACACGGAGAACGACGCATCACGGATCCAGGTGAACCGGTAGTCCCAGTTACGCTCTCCACCCAGCTGCTCGGGCAGAGCCGTCGTGGGGGCGGCGACCAGGGCGCCGGTCGGCGCGTAGGTCATGAGCTTCAGCGTCACGGCCGAACGCTCCACCGCTTCCCGCCAACGGCCCGAATAGGTGGACTGGCCCAGCCACGAGCGCCAGAAGTGGACCGTCTCGTCGAAGAGTTGCTCGAACTCCGCCACTCGGACCTCGTGCGGCGGCCCGCCGGGGGAGGACTCCATGACCATGCCGCGCTGCTGCCCCGCTTGCAGAGTCAGGGAGAAGCGCAAGTCTTTGTCACCCGAGAGGATGTTCAGCAGCCGCTCGTCCTGCGGCTCACGGACGGCGTGGACAGCGAGGTCCATGTCCTGCGAAGTGAACAGGGCCCCGTGCTCCGTGAAGTGCAGCTCGTGCGGCTTACGGCCGTAGTCGAAGCGCGGAGCGATCTCCCCTTCGAACGTCATGCTGCCGCGGACACAGCGCAGCATGCGGACCAGACGGTGCCGGTCCGTCGCCGTCTTGCCGGTCACCGGCATGAAGTCGACGACCTCGCCCGCCCCGGCCTCGGTCATGAAACGCGTCACCAGAACGGCGGTGTCCGGGTGGTAGAGCTGCTTCGTGGTGTACGTCTCCGCGGCCGGCCTGACGGTGAAGTGGCCGCCCTTCCGCCGGTCGAGCAGAGCGCCGAAAATGCTGGGCGAGTCGAAGCGCGGACAACAGAACCAGTCGATCGTCGCATCCGTGGTCACGAGAGCCGCGGTCTGCAGATCACCGATCAGACCGTGGTTCTCGATCAGGGAGTAATCATCCATCTTGAGCCCCTCTCGGCCCCGATCATCAAGCCTAGGTCAACGAGGTCGCACCGTCCTGGCGAGGAGTAACGCGGGGTGGCGGCGGGGGCCCTGCCGCTGCGCCGCTCCGCGAACGGCCCTACCGTGAGGTGACAGCGGTCCCGCTGAGCGAGCCCGCGGTCCCGTGTGCCTCATGAGCACCGGACTCCTGGGTTAAGGGGGCGTGACGTGGGTGTCCTGACGTCCTGGGCGACCAGATTCAGGTTGTGGCAATACGTCAAGGCAAGCCTGTGGATCGTGCCGATGTTCGGTCTCGTCCTCGGCATCCTTCTCGCTGAGCTCGCCCTCACCGCCGACGGCGCGGACTGGCCGCCGAGCGGCTGGCACTACTCCGCGACGACCGCGAGCGACGTGCTCACCGCCATCGTGGGGGCGATGGTGGCGTTGCTCGGATTCGTCGTCACGATCGGCGTACTCGTCGTGCAGCAGGCGACAGGAACCCTGTCCCCTCGCTATATGCGCCTGTGGTACCGGGACCGGCTGCAGAAAGCAGTGCTGGCGACCTTCACCGGGACGTTCGCGTTCGCGTTCTCCTTGCTGCGCAGCATCGAGTCCGGCTCCGTCCCCGATCTCGGGGTCACCCTGGCCGGCGCGGCGGTGGCCATCAGCCTCGTACTCCTGCTCATCTACCTCAACAGGTTCACCCACAGTCTCAGACCGGTGGCCATCGCCGAGTTGGTCGCACGCATGGGAGAGGACGTCTTCACGACCGGGGCCGCGGCGATCCGGGGCGCGTCGCCGCGCGGAGACGGAACCGTGCCGTCCGACGGTCCGGTGATGCGCATTCGTACCGGACGCGGTGGAGCCATCCAGGCGTTCAATGTCACCGGGCTGGTCGCGGAGGCGGCGCGCCACGACTGCGTCTTCGTCGTGACCCGGCTGATCGGAGACTTCGTCACGCCCGGCACCGTCCTCGTCGAGGTCCACGGGGGCACGTCGAAACCGGACCCGGACCGGGTGACCGGGCTCGTCGCCCTCGGGGCCGAGCGCACCATCGAACAGGACCCCGCCTTCGCTCTGAGGGTCCTGGTCGACATCGCCATCAGGGCTCTCTCCCCCGCGGTGAACGACCCCACGACCGCGGTGCAGGTGGTCAATTACATCGAGTCGTTCCTGCACACGGTCGGCAGCACGCGCCTCCCCGGTCGTTACGTTCTGGCCGATCGCCACGGGCACGCCCGGCTCCAGCTACCGGGGCGTGACTGGGAGAACTACCTTCAGCTCGCCGTCTGCGAGATCCGCGACTACGGAAGTTCGTCGGTGCAGATCTGCCGAAGGCTGCGCGCCATGCTCGATGGCCTGCTCGACGCCCTGCCGCCACCCCAGCACACCTCTGTGCGATCAGAAATGAGCCTGCTGCAGGAGTCGGTCGAGCGGGAGTTCACCGACCCGGCCCGCCGGGCCATTGCGCAACAGGCCGACCACCAGGGCATCGGCGGGCAGTACCCCTCGTAGCCGCAACGAGTGTCCGGACACCGCGAACCCGAGCCTGTGCCGCCAGGCGCAGTTGTGTTCCAAGCAAGGTCTGTACAGCGTCAGGGCGGGCATCTACCAGGTCCGGGGCCTCGACCTTTCGAACATGACGCTGGTCGAGGGCGAGCGCGGTGTCATCGTCATCGACCCGCTGATTTCCCGGCCTGATCTACACCCACTCGCACGCGGACCACGTCGGCTGGCTCCTGCCAAGAGGGCCAACGGGGTCACCCGGGCCGGGACGCCGGGCGGTTTCTTCCGGGACCCCGGCCGAGTCAACCCAGAGCATGCGTCGGAAATCTCCGACGTGACGGCTGGCGGGAGCAGTCGAGGGGCGAGTGTCGGTGTCCGGTGTCACGCTTGGGCCAAAACAGGATGCGCGAAAGGGAACGCCCATGATCACCACTGACTTCGTCTCCGGCTCCCCCTGCTGGATCGACCTCGGTTCTCCCGACGTCCGTGCCGCCGCGGCCTTCTACGGCGCCGTACTCGGGTGGGACTACGAGTCCATGGGTGAGGGTGAGGACATGGAAGGGGGCATGTTCCGGAAGGACGGAAAGACCGTCGCCGGGCTGGGCAAGCTCACCGAGGAGAACGCACGCTCGGCCTGGATGATCTACTACAGCGTCACCGATGCGGACGCCACGACCCAGGCCGTCGAGCGCGCCGGCGGCACGGTGCGCGTGGCGACGAGGGACCTCGACGAGTGGGGCCGGATGGCGCAGTACAGCGACCCGTTGGGGGGCCAGTTCGCCGTGTGGCAGCCGGGAACGAACAAGGGTGTCGAGCTGGTGGACGAGCCGGGCTCGCTCTCCTGGGCGGAGCTGTACACGAGCGATACAGCGGCGGCCAAGAGCTTCTACGGTGATGTCTTCGGCTGGCGGTTCAGCGACATGGAGCTGCCGGGCGGCGGGGGCACGTACTCCCTCATCACCCCCGCCGGACTTCCCGAGGAGCGCATGCACGGCGGCCTCATGGAGCTGCCCGAGGAGAGCCTCACACTGGCGAACGGGCGGCCGTACTGGCACCCGGTCTTCGCCGTCGCCGACTGCGACGCCGCGGTCGCCAAGGTCACCGAGAACGGTGGCAGCGTGCAGATGGGGCCGGACGATGCCGAGGGCGTCGGCCGGCTGGCCGTCTGCCTCGACCCGTCGAACGCGGACTTCGTGCTGCTGACCCCGGCCCGGAGCTGAGCCCCTGCATGCCGGGCGTCTGCACCTCCCCTGCCCGCGGCACCTTGCTGCTCGCCCAGCAGAGTTCGTCCTGACGGGTCGAGGCTGTGCGTCTCAGCCGGTGAAAGAGCCGTGGCGGCCGGCGCCGCCCGAAAACCGGTCGGCGCCTGCCCGGGTCTCCCCCGCGGTGAGCGGAACGAGGCCGTGCCGGTACTCGGCGGCCAGGGCTTCCCGCTCACCCAGACCGTGCTGTTCCCGTACGGAGAGCCGGTCGTGCCGCAAGCACAACTGCGGGAACCCTGCGATCTCGTGGGCGAGTCGCTCCGCCGCCTGGCGGGCTTCCCCAGGCGGCACGAGGCGGTTGACGAGGCCGATCTCGTACGCCTCGACGGCGGTCACGGGGCGGCCGGTGAGGATCAGGTCCATCGCGCGGCTCTCTCCGATCAGGCGCGGCAGCCGCACCGTACCGCCGTCTATCAGCGGCACGCCCCAGCGGCGGCAGAACACGCCGAACGTCGCGTCCTCCTCGGCCACCCTCAGATCGCACCAAAGGGCCAGTTCGAGTCCGCCCGCAACGGCGTGGCCGCTGACCGCGGCGATCACCGGTTTGGTCAGGCACATTCGCGTGGGGCCCATCGGCCCGTCGCCCTCGGCCACCACCTGGTTGCCGCGGTCGGTGCCGATGGCCTTGAGGTCCGCGCCCGCACAGAACGTACCGCCCTCGCCCCACAACACGGCGACGGACGCATCCTCATCCTCCTCGAACGCACGGAAGGCATCGGAAAGTTGGGCTGCCGTCGGACCATCGACCGCATTGCGGGCCCCGGGACGGCTCAGGATGACCGTACGGACAGGGCCATCGCGTTCGATCCGGACGGCAGACGGGTCGACGGGTGTGGTCCCTGATGTTTCAGCGGTCGTGGCCACAGCGGAACTCCATGGGTCCGGTGGTGCTGTCGGATGCGTGGGAGGTGCGAACGACCACTCTGCAGCAAGTACGGAGGCGGCACGAGAGGAGGCGCACACGCGGAGCCTCTCCGGTTCCCGGGGACCGCTGCAGGCATGCGATGCGCGGCGGATCAGGCCCGGCCCGCGGCCTTCTGGCTCCTGCGGGACAGCGAGTCGACGACCACGGCGGCCAGCAGGACCGCTCCCGTGATCATGAACTGGATGGCGTTGCTGACGCCCATGATGTTCATGCCGGACTGGATGGACCCGATCACCAGGGCGCCGAGCAGCGCGGACCAGACCGAGCCGCGCCCGCCGAACAGGCTCGTGCCGCCGATGACGGCCGCGGCGATGACGTTCATCAGCAGGTTTCCGCCGCCCGAGGTCTGGCTCGCGGACTGGATCTGCCCCGCCAGAAAGATGCCGCCGACCCCGGCCATGGCCCCGGCGATCGAGAAGACGGTCATCCGGATCAACGGCACGCTGATACCGGCACGGCGCGCACCCTCGATATTGCCGCCGACGGCGAAGATCTGCCGGCCGTACGTCGTTCGGCGCAGTACGAAGTCCACGACGACGAGCAGGATCAGGAAGATCAGAAGTGCCAGCGGAAGACCCTGGTACTGGTTGAGGATGTAGGCGGTGACGAAGGCGATGGCCGCGAGGACCACCGTGCGCAGCACGATCTCGGCGATCGGCCGGAACGGCACCCCGGCGACCCGGCGGCGTGCCGCGTCCAGGAGGGACGAGGCGAGGAACAGCCCGACTCCCGCGGCCGCTGTCACGTAACTGGCTGCCGGGCTGCTGAAGATGGTCGAGTAGAGCTTGGCGACGATGCTCTCGCTGGGGATGTTGACCGTGCCGCTGGCGCCCAGGACCTGCAGCATCAGTCCGTTCCAGGCGAGGTTGCCCGCCAGGGTGACCACGAAGGCCGGCACACCGACCCGGGCGAAGAAGAAGCCCTGGATGAGTCCGACGGCTGCTCCGCCCCCGATGGCGAGCAGAAGCGCCAGCCACTCGTTCATGCCGTTCAGGACGTTGAGCACCGCGAAGATGGCGGCGCACAGGCCGCTGACGGAACCGACGGAGAGGTCGATCTCGCCGAGCAGCAGGACGAAGACGATACCGACGGCGATCATGCCGGTGCCGACGATCTGCTGGCTGAGGTCGGAGAGATTCTGCGCCGAGAGGAACGTGCTGTTCAGGCTGCCGAACACCGTCCAGATGATGATCACGGCGAGGACGACGGGAAGCGAACCCAGCTCACCGCTGCGCAGCTTGCGCCGGAACTCCCCGAGGTATCCCTTGATGCCTTCCTCGCGGACGAGCAGTCGGGTGTCGACGGCGGGCATGGCGTCGCGCGCGGGTTCCTGCGCACCGGAATCGTCGGGGCCTCTTTCGCGCCTCATTGCTCCTCCTCCCGCTTGCGGGCCTGGCGGCGGGTGACGGCGCTGTCGCTGGCACCGGTGATGGCGGAGATGATCTCCTCGGTGGTCGTGCTCCGCCTGTCGAAGAAGCCGTTGTTCCGGCCGAGGCGCATGACGGCGATCCGGTCGGCCACCGCCATCACGTCCACCATGTTGTGGCTGATCAGGATCGTTCCGAGGCCGCGCTCGCGGAGCCGCTCGACCAGGTCGAGGACTTGGGCGGTCTGCTCCACGCCGAGGGCGGCCGTGGGTTCGTCCAGAATGACGACCTTCGGTTCGCCGATCAGTGAGCGGGCGATCGCCACCGTCTGGCGCTGGCCGCCGGAGAGGGAGGCGACGGGGATACGGACGCTGGGGATGCGGATGGACAGCGTGTCGAGCAGTTCGCGCGCACGCTTGTCCATGCGGACCTCGTCGAGCACACCGAACCGGGTGATCTCGCGGCCGAGGAACAGATTGCCGACCACATCGAGGTTGTCGCACAGCGCCAGGTCCTGGTAGACGGTGGCGATGCCGAGGTTCTGGGCGTCGTGGGGCCGGTTGACGCTGACCCGGCGCCCCTCCCATTCGATGACGCCCTCGTCCGGCGGGTTCACCCCGGCGATGGCCTTGACCGCGGTGGACTTACCGGCCCCGTTGTCGCCGACGAGGGCGACGACCTCGCCGGGATGAACGTCCAGGTCGAACTCCGAGAGCGCCTGGACCGCACCGAACCGTTTGGAGATGCCACGCAGTGTGAGCACAGGTTCTTCCGGCAACGGAACCGCCTCCTCCGCTCGCCCGCTCGCGCGGGCCGCGCCTTTCCCCCGCCGCCATGAGCCGCTTCGCGGCTACTGGAGTCCGGCCTCCTTGCAGGCGTCGGCGTACGCGGGAGTGCAGATCTCCTTGACGGTGTACAGGCCGTCCTTGACGACGGTGTCCTTGATGTTGTCCTTGTTGACCACGACCGGTGTCAGCAGCGTGGACGGAACCTTCTCGCCGCTGCCGCTGGTGACGGTGGTGGGGGTCAGGGAGGCGGGGATCTCCTTGCCCTCGGCAAGGTTGACGGCCATCGTGGCGGCTACGTCGGCCTCCGGCTTGTACGGCTTCTCGATCGTGATCGTCTGCGTGCCGAGGAGGATCCGCTGGATGGCGTCGAGCTGGGCGTCCTGGCCGGTCAGCGGCACATTGATGCCGGAGGCCTTGAGAGCGGTGGCGATGCCCGCGGCCAGTCCGTCGTTGGCGGAGTAGACGCCGACGATGTTGTTCTTGCCCAGTGCGCTGATGGCGCCCGACATCTGCTGGTTGGCGTTGTTCGGGTCCCAGTTCGGGGTGTCGTACTCCTTGCCGATCTTCACCTTGCCGTCGAGGACGGAGTGCGCGCCCGCCTTGAACTCGGCGGCGTTCGGGTCGGTCGGCGAACCGTTGTGCATGACGATCTCGCCGCTCTCGGCCTTGTCACCCAGCGCGTCCAGCAGGGCCTTGCCCTGCAGCTCGCCGACCTTGTGGTTGTCGTACGAGACGTAGGCGTCGACGGGACCCTGCGCGAGGCGGTCGTACGCCACGACCTTCACACCGGCGTCACGCGCCTTCTGCACGGAGGACTGGATCGACTTGGCGTCCACGGCATCCAGGATGAGCACCTGATCGCCCTTGGCCAGGGCGGTGTTGACCTGCTGCTGCTGGGTGGTGGCGCTCTCGGCCGCGTTGTAGTAATCGATCTGGGCGTCGGGCGCCAGTTCCTTGATCTTGTCCTCGATGTACGGGCGGTCGAACTTCTCGTACCGCGTGGTCTTGCTCTCCGGCAGCAACAGCCCGATCTTCACCTCGTCCTGTGCCGCGGAATTCCCGCCCGGCACCGCCGCTCCGGTGGTCGCTACTGCGCCCAGGGACAGGGCCGCCGCTCCGGCCAGGGCTATCGCGCCCCGCAATGTACGGGTCATGGGAGGCTCCTTTCGCACGACGCCTCCCCTTCGCCCGGGTAACGCGGCAACGAGGACGCGCATACGGCCTTTCGGCCTACATATCGACATTAGCGGCAATGCCCGCACCGGCAAGCGGGTGACGCCGGGCGCACCGCATGGTGACGAACCCGTCACGGTGCGCGACTCCGGGACCGTCGCAGAGGCGCCTGCGGACAGTGCGCCCACGGAGGCGCTGCCCGCCACGACTCCTTCGACGCTCACGGCGACCGCGGTGGCGGCCGAAGCCGCCGTGCCGGAGTTACGGACGGCGGCCCGGACCGTGACGCCGTCCGTCTGGGACGGGTCGGCGAGGGTCCAGGTCAGGTCGGTCGGGGTGAGATCGAGGTTGGGCGCCGCGGTGCCGACGACCTGGAGTTCGGCAACCTGGGGGCGACACGCGGCCGACACCCTGGCGGGCTTCCTCAGAGCGCTCCCTCGCGAGGCGCCCAACGACGCGCCCACCAATCCGAACCGGGGCGCCCCCCTCTCCACCCTCACGCACGAGTCCGGCCTGCGCTGCAAGGCCCTGGCCGACAGCACCGCCTCCCCTCGCGTCGAGGGCATCTGGCACGACGCCGTCGCGGCACCCGAGTGTGCGGGTCCGCCGATGTGGCTGCACGGGGACCTCCACCCCGCGAACATCGTCGTCTCGGCAGGGACACTCTCGGGCGTGATCGACTTCGGTGAACTCTGCGCAGGTGATCCCGCAACGGATCTCGCGGCGGCCCGGGTTGCTGCTCCCCTCCGGGCGCGGCCACGCGCTTCCTCGACACATACGAGGGCGCCGACGAGGCGACGATCCGGCGCGCACGCGGATGGGCCGTCCTGCACGCAATCAGGTTCGGCTGAGGGCTCGCTCAGGGCTGGGACACCCGAGGCTCACCAACATGCTGCTCACACTTGCTTGAAACTGGCTGCAATCGAGCAGATATTGACATCGCGGGACCGGTGCGACACCGTACTGAACAGGCAGCCGGCCCGTACGAAGAGTGCCGCTCACCGCTTCCGTGGAGAAGACCCGTGCCCCTCACCCCGACCGACGCCATCACCGGCTCCGCATACACCCAGCAGTCCGGTGTCGGCGCCTTCAACGTCGTACAGATCGAGCACGCCGAGGCCATCGTCGCCGGGGCGGAGCGCGCCGGCCTGCCTGTCGTCCTCCAGATCAGCGAGAACACGGCCCTCTACCACGGCTCCCTCGCCCCCATCGGCCTCGCGTCCCTCTCGCTCGCCAGGGCGGCGAGCGTTCCCGTGGCGGTGCACCTCGACCACGCGGAATCGCCGGAGCTGGTGCACGAGGCGGTCGAACTCGGCTTCACCTCCGTCATGTTCGACGCCTCCAAGCTCCCGTACGGGCAGAACCTCGCCGCCACCCGGGAGATCACGGACCACTGCCACGGCGCGGACGTCTGGGTCGAGGCCGAGCTGGGCGAGGTCGGGGGCAAGGACGGCGCCCACGCCCCCGGGGTGCGTACCGATCCCGACGAGGCGCGCGCGTTCGTGGACGCGACGGGCGTCGACGCCCTCGCCGTCGCGGTGGGCAGCTCGCACGCCATGCTCACCCGGGACGCCGTGCTCGATTTCGCGCTCATCGAGCGGCTTCGGGCAGTTGTCGGCGTTCCGTTGGTCCTGCACGGTTCGTCGGGCGTCGGCGACACGGACCTGGCGAAGGCGGTGGCTGCGGGCATGACGAAGGTGAACATATCCACCCACCTGAACAAGATCTTCACCCGGACCGTGCGCGAGCAGCTGGCCGCGGCGCCGGAGGTCGCGGACCCGCGGAAGTACCTCGGCCCGGCCCGCCGGGCCGTGGAGTCGGAAGTGGCCAGGCTGCTGGGCGTTCTCGCGGGCGTCTGACGGCGTCGGCCCGTCAGGAGAAGGTCTCGATGTACTCCTCCGACGGGCCGAGTTCGCGGCTGTCCCGCAGTTCCACGCGCTCGCCGAAGTGTTCCAGGCCGAGCAGGGTGAGGGTGTTCTCGCCCACGACGGCGAGCGGCGCGGGGAGGTAGAGCGCGGACTGGGGCCGATGTTGGCTCCCGAGCCTGCACGCCAAATACAAGGAGACCGCCCGAGATACAAGGAGACCGCCCGAGGCGGCCTCGCCGTCAACGTCATCGAGAACTGAACACCGGACTACCGCACCGAGGTGAGGTAGGAGATGACCATGTCCCCCAGCATCGTCCGATAGTGCTCGCGGTTGGCCGCATCGGTGAGGTCGCGGCCGAAGAGTGTGCGGAACGTGTGCCGGTTGGAGATCCGGAAGAAGCAGAACGAGCTGATCATCGCGTGCAGGTCGACGGCGTCCACGTCGGCTGTGAAGACTCCCTGCTCGCGACCGGTTTCGAGAATGCGGCCGATGACGTCGATCGCGGGGGAGCTGAGGGAGCTCAGACTCGGCGAGGCGGCGATGTGCTCCGCCTCGTGGATGTTCTCGATGCTGACCAGGCGGATGAAGTCCGGGTGGGCCTCGTGGTGGTCGAAGGTGAGCTCGGCCAGTCGGCGGATCGCGGAGACCGGGTCGAGATGCTCCACGTCGAGCTGCTGCTCCTCGTGCCGGATGACCGTGTAGGACCGCTCCAGTACGGCGGTGAAGAGCTGCTCCTTGCTGCCGAAGTAGTAGTAGATCATCCGCTTCGTGGTCCGCATCCGGGCGGCGATCTCGTCCACCCGCGCCCCCGCGAAGCCCAGCCTCGCGAACTCCTCCGTGGCCACGTCGAGGATCTCCGCCCGGGTCCGGGCCGCGTCCCGGGTGCGCTTGACCGGCTGGGACGACGGGGGGACGGCGGCGGGCATGCGGCTCCTCAGGGCGGACTGTCCGGCACCGGACAGTCTAGCCGCGGCCCGCCTCGGCCCGGGGTGGGCCTTCGCGGCAGGTCGGAGTGGGTCGCGAGGGGTCACACGGCATGCTGGTGGGCGTGCTGGGCGGCCAGGCGTACGGCCGCGTTCTGGGCGCCGTATCCCCGGTAGCCGCCGGTGCGTTGCACCAGTTCGAAGAAGACCCGCCCGACCGTGGCGGTGTAGCAGTGGAAGAACTCCCCGCTCTCGTCGCGGTCGTAGAGGATGCCCAACTCCGCAAGTGTGGCCAGGATGTGCGGATCGAGCTCGTAGCGGGCGTCCAGGTCGTCGTAATAGTTCACGGGAATGGGCAGCAGCCCCGCACCCCGTGCCCGGACGCGGCGGGCGGTGGCGATGATGTCGTCCGTCGCCAGCGCGATGTGCTGCAGGCGGGCGTCGTCGTCGCCCGGCGCCGGGGCGACGTTGAGGGCGATGCGTACGCCTCCGTCCGCGGTCGCGACGGCCCGGCTGCGGCGCAGCCCGTAGGTGTCGGCCAGATCGAGGCTGTCGTCGGCCTCCAGTCCGAGGACGCCCCGGTAGAACAGCGAGGCCTCATCGAACTGGTGCCAGGGCTGGGTCAGCGCGATGTGGTCGATCCGCCCGATACCGGCCGGCTCCGCCGCCTCGTGCTGCGGTACGCCGGTGAAGTCGCCGGTCCAGCTGGGGAGGTCGCTCCGGTCGGTGCGGCAGAAGAAGAGTTCCGTGCCATCGGGTGCGGCGACCGCGTCCAGCGGTGCGTCTCCCCGGGCCCGGCGGCGCGGCACGACGGGCGCGAGCATCGCCTCCGCTCGCTGCGCGGCCCGGTCCGGGTCGGAGGTCTCCACGCCGATGGCGGCCAGCGCGGGCCCCTGGCGACGGTCGCCCGCTCCTGTGTTCAGCAGGATGCGGGCCTCGCCCTGCTCCCACAGCTCGACCGGCTTGGAGGTGTGCCGTCCCGTGCGGCCGAAGCCGAGGGCTCCCAGCACACCGCGCAGCGGTTCGGGGTCGGCCGCGGTCAGTTCGGCGAAGGCGAAGCCGGACGGGACGGCCGGGGCGGGCGGCGCGGACAGGCCGGCCGACTCCTCCAGGAGGAGCAGTGAGCGCAGCGCGTCGACCGCCGTCGATGCCGCTCCGGCCTGGCGGAAGACGTCGTTGAACACTTCGAGCGACAGCGGCCCCGTGTATCCGGCCCGTACGGCAGCCGCCACCAGACCTGCGACGTCGAAGCCGCCCTGCCCGGGGAAGCAGCGGTAGTGCCGGCTCCACTGGAGGACGTCCATCGCCATCAGCGGTGCGTCCGCGAGCTGGAGGAAGAAGATCTTCTCTCCCGGGATGTCCGCGATGCCCTTGGGGTCGGAGCCCCGGGAGAGGATGTGGAAGCTGTCGAGGCAGGTGCCGAGGGCCGGATGGCCGGCGAGTTCGACGATGCGCCATGCGTGGTCGTACGTGCTGACGTGCCGGCCCCACGCCAGCGCCTCGTAGGCGATCCGAATGCCGTGCCGCTCGGCCCGTTCGGCGAGCAGACGCAGGTGTTCGGCGGCGAGCACGTCGTCGTCCACCGCCTCGGGCGCGACGCTGGAGCAGACGAGGAGCAGGTCCGCGCCGAGTCGTTCCATGACATCGAACTTGCGCTCCGCGCGCCTCAGATTCCGGGCGAGCCGGTCGCCGGGGACGGCCTCGAAGTCGCGGAACGGCTGGTAGAGATCGATGCTCAGGCCCAGGTCGGCGCAGCGCAGCCGTATCTCCTCGGGGCTGAGCGGGCCGGCCAGCAGATCGTTCTCGAAGATCTCCACGCCGTCGAATCCGGCGGTGGCGATGGCAGTGAGCTTCTCGGAGAGCGAGCCGCTGAGCGAGACGGTGGCGATGGACTTGCGCATGATGTCCTCTTCTCAGGCCGGGGTGGCGGCCAGATCGGCGAGGTCGGCGAGCATCCGCTCGGTGTGGGGTTCGAGTCCGGTGAAGAGCCGGAAGGCGTCGGCGGCCTGGAAGACGGCCATGCCGCCGCCGTCGAGGGTGCGGCAGCCGGCGGCGCGGGCCTCGCGGAGCAGCTCGGTCTCCAGGGGCCGGTAGACGACTTCTGCCACCCACAGGCCGGGGCGGAGCAGCGCGGCGGGCAGCGGGAGGCCGGGGTGGCCGGCCATGCCGGTGGGGGTGGCGTGGACGAGTCCGTCCGCGCCGGCGAGGTGGTCGGCCGCCTCACCCGCTGCGGCGGACACGGCACGGCCGGGGCCGAAGCGCGCGGTCAGTGCTTCGGCGAGTGCGGCGGCGCGTGCCGGGTCGGTGTCGAGCAGCGTGAGCCGGTCGACCCCGAGGTTGAGCAGCGCGTGGGCCACGGCGGCGCCGGCTCCGCCCGCGCCGAGCTGGACGACGTCGCCGGTGCGTGCGTCGGGCAGGCCGCGGGCGAAGGACTGGGCGAAGCCGGTGACATCGGTGTTGTGGCCGATGGCGCGTCCGCCCCTGAAGACGACGGTGTTCACAGCGCCGAGTTCGGCGGCTTCGGGTGCCAGTTCGTCCAGGTGCTGAATGACCAGTTGCTTGCAGGGGTGGGTGATGTTCAGCCCGTCGAAGCCGAGGCTGCGAGCGGCGCGCACCAGCTCGCCGACGGCTTCGGGGGCGACGCCGAGCACGTCGATGTCGATGGTCCGGTAGACGAGGCGCACGCCGTGCCGGTCCGCCTCGCGTTCGTGCAGGGCGGGGCTGAGAGAGGGGCCGATTCCGGAGCCGATCAGGCCGGTGAGGTACGAGGTCATCGGGGGTTCCTGGGGGTTGCGGGGTGTGTTAGCCCTAGGACACGCCCTAGGTGGGTCAGCGCGAGGGCGTAGCCGTGGGCGCCGGTACCGCAGAGCACGGCGTCGGCGACCCCGGAGACGTAGGAGTGGTGCCGGAACGGCTCACGGCGGTGGATGTTCGACAGATGCACCTCGATCACGGGCAGCTCGGCCGCGGCCAGCGCGTCCCGGAGGGCGACCGAGGTGTGGGTGTATCCGGCGGGGTTGATGACGATGCCGCAGTGCGACGTACGCGCCTCGTGTACGGCGTCGATGAGCACGCCCTCGTGGTTGCTCTGGCGGAAGTCGACGCTCAGGCCGAGTTCGGCCGCGGTGTCGTGGCAGAGCTTCTCGATGCCGGCGAGTGTGTCCGTGCCGTAGACCGCCGGCTCGCGCAGACCTAGCAGATTGAGGTTGGGCCCGTTGAGGACGAGTACGGGCTTCTCGGGTGCGGCAGCGGCGGCACCGGCGGCCAGATCCTGCATGACACTCCTATGTACTAACTGGTTAGATCATTAAAACGCCAGCAGGGCCCTTGAGGGAAGCCCGCCAAGGGCCCCCTGGCTTCGCTCGGTCGGTCCGGGCTTCAGAGAGCGGCCGACTCGCGGACCGGTATCGGGGACGGCGCGACCTGCGAGCGCAGGCCGAGGTCGGCCGTGGGGACTCGGTGGGTCTCGCGCCCGGTCGCCACGGCGATCGCGCAGATCACGCAGAGCACGGCCGTGAAGATCGCGACGCCCAGCCAGTTGTCACCGTCGGGCCCCGCGATCTGCGCCGCGAAGGTCACCGCGAATCCGGCGACGGCGAAGCCGATCTGCGTACCCACCGCCATGCCCGAGAGCCGGACCCTGGCCGGGAACATCTCGCCGTAGAACGAGGGCCAGATGCCGTTGGCGGCGCTGTAGACGACACCGAAGAACAGCAGGCCGGCCGCGAAGACCAGCGGGTAGCTGCCGGTGGAGATCGCCCACAGGTAGACGAAGACCATCACGCCGCTGCCGAGGGCTCCGACGAGGAAGACGGGCTTGCGGCCGATCCGGTCCGAGAGCCTGGCCCACAGCGGGATGGCGAGCAGGGCGACCGCGTTGGCGGAGCCGTTGACCCAGAGCATGCCCGTCTTGTCGAGACCGACGGCGTCGCTCGTGGCGTACGTAAGGGCCCAGACGGAGAAGATCGTGCTGACCGTCGCGATCAGCGCCGCCGCGACCACCCGCACCACATCTGTCCAGTGGTTCCTGAAGAGCTCGGCGAGCGGCAGCTTCGCCACGTCCTTCTCGGCCGAGGCCTGCTGGAAGACGGGGGTCTCTTCGAGCGTGCGGCGGATGACGTATCCCGCAACGGCCACGACGGCGCTCAGCAGGAACGGGATGCGCCAGCCCCAGGTGTACAACTGCTCGTCCGGGAGCGCGGCGACCGGGATGAAGACGAGGGTGGCGAGGATCTGGCCGGCCTGGGTCCCGTTCAGGGTGAAGCTCGTGTAGTAGCCGCGCCGGTGTTCCGGCGCATGCTCAAGCGTCATCGCGTTCGCACTGGCCTGCTCACCTGCGGCGGACAGCCCCTGGAACACCCGCATCAGGACAAGCAGCACCGGGGCGACGGTGCCGGCCTGCGCGTACGTGGGCAGACAGCCGATGAGGAAGGTGGACAGACCCATGAGGATCAGCGTCCAGACCATGATCTTCCGGCGGCCGAGCCGGTCGCCGAAGTGGCCGAGGAAGAGTGCGCCGACGGGGCGTGCGGCGTAGGCGACACCGAAGGTCGCAAGGGAGATCAGGGTGGCGGTGGCCGGGTCGTCCGGGTCGAAGAACACCTTGGGGAAGACCAGAGCCGCGGCGCTGCCGTAGATGAAGAAGTCGTAGTACTCCAGCGCGCTGCCGATCCAGGCAGCGAACGCGGCCTTGCGGGGTTTGCCCTGGGGCGCCTCGGCCGGCACCGGGTCGGTCTGTGGTTGAGCGGACACGTGGACTCCTCGGGGAAAGCAGCCTACCCATGGGCTCGGGCGGACAGCGAGAGGGACGGGGGTCGGCGTTACGAGAGAACGCCGGAGCGGGTGGCGGTCGACGCACACCTGACACGTGCAGTTAACGCACTAGATAGTTAATTAACCTGCGGTGATGCTCCCCCGGCCCTTTGGCGGTGTCAATACATCCGGCCGTAACAAAGTGGCCGGATCACGCGGCTGAGGGGGCACGCCTCAGCGCACCCCCTCAGCCGGCCTGTCAGCACCCCGTCAGCACCCGAAAGCACTTCGCGAGCACTTCGCGAGCACCCGATACAGCTCGCTTCAGTGCGCGGCGTCGCCCCCGCGAGCCGGCGTCACAGCTCCCCGTCCTCCGCGAGCACCCGCTGCGCCACCGCGAACGCCGCGTTCGCCGCCGGAACGCCGCAGTAGACCCCGGCCTGGAGCAGCACGGCGCCGATCTCCTCGGCGCTCAGGCCGTTGCGGCGGGCCGCCCGTACATGCATCGCCAGCTCGTCGTGGTGTCCGTGGGCGACGAGGGCCGTGAGGGTCACGAGGCTGCGCTCACGGTGGCTGAGCGTGGGGTCGGCCCAGATCTCACCCCAGGCGTAGCGGCTGATGAAGTCCTGGAACCGGGCGGTGAAAGCGGTGGTACGAGCCTGGGCACGGTCGACATGGTCGTCACCGAGGACCGATCTGCGTACCGCCGTACCGGCCCCCGGCCCCGGCGCGGCGAAGTGCTCGCGCAATGCTGCCAGGACTGCCGCGGGCTGTTCGACGGGCGCGAGATGGGAGGCGTTCGCCAGTTCCGTGAGCGTCGCGCCGGGTACGGCGTCGGCGATCTCACGGGCGTGCGCGGGCGGTGTGGCGGGGTCCTGCCGGCCCGCGACGACCAGGGTCGGTGCGGTGATCGACGGCAGGTCGTCGCGCAGGTCGAGGACGGCGAGGGCGTCACAGCAGGCGGCGTACGCCTCCGGGTCGGCTCGCCGCAGGTCATCGACGAGCGCGGGCGCAGTGAAACCGGGGGTGAACCATCGTCCGGGTGCGGTCGCCGCGACCGGCTCCGTTCCCGACTCCCGTACCAGAGCGGCTCGTTCATGCCACGGTCCCGGCGGGCCGAAGTGCGCGGAGGAGCAGATGACGGCGAGCCGGTCGACCCGCTCGGGATGGTGCGCGGCCAGCCACAGGCCGACCGCGCCGCCGAGCGACACTCCTGCGTAGTGGAAGCGGTCCAGCCCGAGCGAGTCAGCCAACTCCAGTACCAATGCGCCGAGTTGGCTGACGGTGGCGCCGGGTGCGAGCAGCGACGCGGGGGATTCTCCGTGTCCCGGCAGATCCCAGCGGACGGCGCGGAAGGCCGAGCCGAGTTCGGGCGCGACGTGGTCCCACAAGGCTGTCGAGGTACCCAGGGACGGCCCGAGGAGCAGGGCGGGCCCGGCGGCCGGGCCCTCGGCACGGTGATGCAGTGTTTCGGTCATGGTCCCTGCCTGTGCATTCGTGGTTCAGTGCCGTTCGAGGGCGCGGTCGGTGAGCGCCCCGGCTGCGCCGGTGTAATCGGCCGGGTCGGTGAGGGCGTGGGGGTCGAGATCCTTCGCGCCGGGCTCGTCGGTCAGCGCGTCGGCGAGTACGTCGGCCAGTCGTGCGCCGGTCGTACGGGAGGTGTGTGCCGCGTCGTCGAGGAGCCGCCTGGCACGGGAGCGGCCCAGACGGGGCGCGAGTACGGCGGTCAGCCGCTCCGAGACGATCAGCCCTTCGGTCAGGTCCAGATGCTCACGCATCCGCGCAGGGTGCACCCGCAGGCCGGTGGCCAGTTCGGCGGTGTCACGGGCCGCTCCCCCGGCCAGCCGAAGCAGATCGCGCAGAGTCTCCCACTCCGCGTGCCACGCTCCGGCGGGCCGCTCGTCCTCGGCGGCGACGGAGCCGTACAGCACGGCGGCCAGCGCGGGCGCCCGCCGGGCGGCGGCCGCGACGAGGGTGGCCCGTACCGGATTCGCCTTGTGCGGCATGGCGGACGATCCGCCGCCGGAGCCCTCGCTCACCTCGGCGATCTCGGTGCGGGAGAGGACGAGTACGTCGGCGGCGATCTTTCCGAGCGCGCCGGTGGCGAAGGCGAGCGCACCCGCCAGGTCGGCAATCGGGGTGCGCAGGGTGTGCCAGGGCAACACGGGTGCGGCGAGCCCGAGTTGACCGGCGAATGCGGGCACCAGCCGCAGACCGGCGCCCTCCGCTTCCGCGTAGGCGTCGAATGCCGCCAACGTCCCTGCTGCACCGCCGAGTTGGGCGGGCAGTGAACTCCGCACGACGGCCAGCCGGTCACGGGCGTCGAGCACCAGGCTTCGCCAG
The DNA here is from genome assembly GCF_042670885.1 of Streptomyces sp. NPDC057136. Lineage (NCBI taxonomy): Bacteria > Bacillati > Actinomycetota > Actinomycetes > Kitasatosporales > Streptomycetaceae > Streptomyces > Streptomyces sp. NPDC057136. Next base: position 134,659 of record NZ_JBHUUV010000013.1, on the reverse strand, counting down.
CCCGCCGCCTTCAGCCCGAAGGTCGTGGGGACGGCGTGCTGGGACAGGGTGCGACCCGGCATGGGGGTGTCGCGATGCTCGGCGGCGAGCCGGGCCAGCGCCATGGCTGTGCGGTCCAGGTCGTCGAGGACCAGGGCCAGCGTCCCGGAGGCCACGAGCATCGCCGCCGTATCGAGGATGTCCTGACTGGTCGCCCCGCGATGGACATACGGTGCGTACGCCTCGGGCACCGCGGCCGTGAGGTCGGCCACGAGCGGGATGACCGGGTTGCCGCCGCCTCGCGCCCGCAGCGCGAGGTCCCGCAGGTCGAAACGGTCTGCGCGGGCGGCTCCGGTCACGGCATCGGCCGCCCCCTCGGGGGCCATGCCGAGCGCCGTCTGGGCGCGGGTCAAGGCGGCCTCGGTATCAAGCATGGCGCGCAGGAACGCGGAGTCGGAGGTGGCGGCCTCGGCAGGCGAGCCGACACGCCCGGGCGCGAGCAGACCGACGTCGTGGTCGTTGCCCGGGTGGCTGTCCGGGCCGTTGTCCCCGTCGTCGTTCGTCATCGGAACTCCAGGAAGACGGTCTCGGACTCCCCCTGGAGCCGGATGTCGAACCGGTACCTGCCATGGGGTTCGGCAGCCGACACCAGCGTGGCACGCCGCTCGGGCGGGAGGGCCGCGAGCAGCGGATCGGCGTACAGCGCGTCGGCCGGTTCCGGCAGATAGACCCGGGTGAAGAGGTGATGGGTGAGGCCGCGGGCGAAGACACAGACTCCGAGGTACGGGGCGTTGCCGCCGCGGGCACCGGGGCGGAGCGTCCGGACTGCCCAGTGGCCGTCCGCGTCGGTCGGGACCCGTCCGAAGCCGGTGAACGTCACACCGTCGCGGCCCAGGAATCCTCCGGTGACCGGGTCGCGGCGCAACGACCCGCCGGTGTGCGGCAGTTCGCCGTCCGGCCCGGGCCCCCAGAACTCGAGGAGCGCGTCCGGGACAGGATCTCCGGCACCGTCACTGACGTACCCGTGGACGGTGATCGTGTCCGGGTGGCCTGCCGGGGCCATGTCCGCGCCGCCGGGGAAGGGCAGCGCGTACCCGTAGAAGGGCCCCACGGTGTGGGAGGGCGTGGGGAGCACGGGAGGTGAAGTCGTCATATCAGCGTCCTTCCTCGGTCCAGGTGGCGGCGGGGCCGTCGAGCACGATGTCCCAGCGGTAGCCGAGCGACCACTCGGGCCGGGACAGTGCGTGGTCGTAGGCGGCCACGAGCCGCTCGCGCGCGGCTTCGTCGGTGACGGACTGGAGGATGGGGTCGTAGGCGAAGAGCGGGTCGTTCGGGAAGTACATCTGGGTGATCAGCCGCTGGGTGAAGGCGGATCCGAAGAGGGAGAGGTGGATGTGCGCGGGGCGCCAGGCATTGGTGTGGTTGCGCCACGGGTAGGCGCCGGGCTTGATCGTGGTGAACGTGTAGCTGCCGTCGTCACCGCTCAGCGTCCGTCCGACGCCGGTGAAGTTCGGGTCGAGCGGCGCGGGGTGCTGGTCGCGCTGATGGGCGTACCGCCCCGACGCGTTGGCCTGCCAGAGCTCGATCAACTGGCCGCGCACGGGCCGTCCTTCACGGTCGAGCAGCCGGCCGCTGACGGTGATGCGCTCGCCGAGCGGCTCGCCCTGGTGCTGTCGGGTGAGGTCGTTGTCGAGCTCGGTGACGTCGGTCTCGCCGAAGGCGGGCGAGCCCAGCTCGACGGCCTCCGGGTCCTGCCGGATGCCTATCGGGACCAGGGGCTGCTGCGGGTGGCGAAGGACGCTCGATCGGTACGGGGCGTAGTCGCGGGCCGGATGATGGGCGCGTGGAGCGCCGTCGGCGACGGACTTCTCGTACGTCTGGCGCTGCTGCGCCATCTCCTGGTCGACTGCCATCTGGGTGAGTGCCATGAGTCGGTGAACTCTCCTTGTCTACGCGGCGACCGTGGGCAGAGCGGCGTCAGCGATTCGGACCTCGGCCGCCGTCCGCGCCACGATCTCGTCGGCCGTGACACCGGGCGCGGTCTCGACGAGGAGGAGGCCGTCCTCCGTGATGTCGAGGACACCGAGGTCGGTGATGACACGGTCGACGCAGGTGCGGCCGGTCAGGGGCAGATCGCACTCCTCGACGATCTTGGGCGTGCCGTCCTTGGCGTTGTGCGTCATGGTGACGACGACCCGGCGGGCGCCGTGAACCAGGTCCATGGCGCCTCCGATGCCGGTGACGAGCTTGCCGGGGATGGCCCAGTTGGCGAGATCGCCGCGGGCGGAGACCTGCATCGCGCCCAGCACAGCGACATCGATGTGGCCGCCGCGGATCATCCCGAAGGAGAGCGCCGAGTCGAAGAACGAGGCGCCCGGCAGGACCGTGACGGTCTCCTTGCCCGCGTTGATCAGATCGGGGTCGACCTCTTCCTCATACGGGAACGGACCCGTCCCGAGGATGCCGTTCTCCGATTCGAGGACGACCTCGACGCCCTCGGGGAGGTGGTTCGGGATCAGCGTGGGGAGTCCGATCCCCAGATTGACGTACTCGCCGTCGCGCAGCTCGCGGGCTGCGCGGGCGGCCATCTGTTCCCGGCTCCAGCTCATCGGGTCGTCCTCTTCTCGATCTGCTTGTCGGCGGCCTGCCCGGAGGTGAGTGCGACGACCCGCTGTACGAAGATCCCCGGCAGATGGACCTGATCGGGGTCCAGTTCGCCCGGCTCGACCAGCTCCTCGACCTCGGCGATCGTCACCTTGCCGGCCATCGCTGCAAGCGGGTTGAAGTTGCGGGCCGACTTGTTGAAGACGAGGTTGCCGTGCCGGTCGCCCCTGGCCGCCCGTACGAGCGCGAAGTCGGTACGGATACCGCGCTCCAGGATGTACGCGACGCCGTCGAACTCGCGCACTTCCTTGGGCGGGGAGGCCACGGCCACGCCGCCTCCGCCGTCGTAACGCCAGGGCAGTCCGCCGTCCGCGACCTGAGTGCCGACCCCGGCCGGCGTGTAGAAGGCGGGGATGCCCGCGCCGCCTGCCCGCAGCCGCTCGGCCAGCGTCCCCTGCGGGATCAACTCCACCTCCAGCTCGCCGGCCAGATACTGCCTGGCGAACTCCTTGTTCGCGCCGATGTACGAGCCCGTGACCCGGCCGATCCGGCCGGCCGCGAGCAGCACCGCCAGGCCGGAGTCCATCGCGCCGCAGTTGTTCGACACGACGCCGAGGCCGTCGACGCCGCTCGCGTACACCGCCTGGATCAGTGCGTTCGGCACGCCGCTGAGGCCGAATCCGCCGACCGCGAGCGTCGCGCCGTCGCGGACATCGGCGACGGCCTCGTCGGCCGTGGACACCACTTTGTCCATCTGTCCACTCCTCCCTTGCGTCTGTCCTGCTTCTGCTTCTGTCCTGCTGCTGTCTTGCTTCTCTCTTCAGTCACATTGCTCAGTACACTGACTATTTATTGAGAGGTCAGAAGCGTGGCATCATGAAACCTCCAGGTCAATACCCTCAGTGCAAAGAGCATCTGACGAGAGGACGTACCGTGCGCGCGCTCGACCTCGGCACACACCCCGGCCATCTGGCCCGGCGTCTTCAGCAGGCGCACACCCTGCTGTGGCACACGATCGTCTCGGAAGAGGTCACCTCCCCGCAGTTCGCCGTGATCAACACCTTGGTGGGCGAGGAGGGCCTGGACCAGCGCACCGTGGGCGAACGGGTCGGACTCGACCGCTCCACCATCGCCGACGTGATCCGCCGGCTGGCCGACCGCGGCCTGGTCGACAAGGTCCGCGACGCGAAGGACGGCCGCCGGTCGGTCCTGCGGGTCACCGAGGAGGGCGAACGGGTCCACCGCAAGCTGTCCTCGCGGACCGCCCGAATGAACCAGATCTTCCTCTCCCCGCTGGACCCGGCGGAGCAGACAACCTTCCTCGACCTGCTGGGCCGGGTCTCCGATGCCGCCGAAACCCTGCGCACCCCTGCCGCACGGACACCCGAAAGGCCGACACCATGACGTACGAGGCGCGCCCGCACCACCCCTCCGCGGACTGGTGGGTCACCACGGACCTCTGCGTGGGCGCCGGCATCGAGGCACTCCTGGCCTCCGGACACCTCTGGGCCGCGATCGCGGACGCACTCGGTGCGGACTCCCCCGACGAGATCCGGCGCCTCTCCGAGAACTGGCGCGGCGATGCCCGCGAGGCGCTGGAGCACCGGCTCGCGCACTGAGCCGGTCACCGCTGACCGCATCAAAGGCAAGCGGCGCGGCACCCCCGACCGCGCGGGTCAGTACACCTGGGGCGACACCCTCACGCCCCCCTCACCGAGGGGAGCGAATCGAGGCAAAGGTCGCGGCGAGGACGGCCTCGCCATAGGAACAAGGCGGGACAAACGTCCTGAGGGGCCCTGCAGAACGTCCCCTCAGGGTCCGCCCCGCGCACCCACGTTGCCCGCATCTGCGGCATTCCTCACCGAACCCTCCGCGCCGGGCGCTCGGGCACTACGCCTCGTCGTCCTGGCCCTCCGCCTGACCCTTGGCCCTCTTGCCGACGACGACCGCCGCGGCCGCCGCGCTGCCCGCAAAGGCGAGGGCCACCACCCACAGCCGGTCGAGGACGTGTCCGGTGACCTCGTCGAGGGAGTAGCGGCCTGGGCCGCTGAGCCCGATCGCGGCGGCGGTGAAGCCGAGGAATGCCGGGTACTCGTATCCGCCGCCCTGCGCGAAGAAGCCCGCGGGTGCGTGCACGGCGACGGCGCCCGCCATCGCACCGGCAGCGGCGGCACCCGCCGCGGGAGTGGCGAGGCCGAGGGCGAGCAGCACACCGCCACCCGCCTCGCCGAGCCCGGCGGCGACCGCGCTGTGCTTGGGCGGATGGAAGCCCATGGCCTCCATGGCGGCCGTGGTGCCTTGGATGCCACCACCACCGAACCAGCCGGCCAGCTTCTGCGCGCCATGGGCGGCGAGGACCGCGCCCGTACCGACGCGCAGAACGAGCAGGCCGAGGTCACGCCGACTGAGGCAAACCATTGGGTGTCTCCCGGAGGTGGGGGTGCGAATCAGTACGCCTCCACTGTCACCGGACCCGGCCGTCCAGGTGCGGTCGGGCTACGCCGTACGGGCACCGCGCCCGCCACCAGTGCGACGTACGTCATTATGCAACTTGTTGCACAATGACGTACGACTGGTCTACAACTGGCTCGACGACACTGCGCGAGGAGACGACCGGATGAGCCCGTACCCCACACTGCTGAGCCCGTTGGACCTCGGGTTCACCACCCTCCCCAACCGAGTGCTCATGGGATCGATGCATATCGGTCTCGAGGAGGTCGAGCGCGGCTTCGAGCGCATGGCCGCCTTCTACGCGGCCCGGGCACGGGGCGGGGTCGGCCTCATGGTCACCGGTGGCATCGCGCCCAGCGCCCGCGCCTGCTCCTTCCCCGGCGGCGCGAAGATGACGACCGAGGCGGAAGCCGACCAGCACCGGCAGGTGACCGACGCCGTGCACGAGGCCGGTGGCCGGATCGCGATGCAGATCCTCCACTTCGGGCGGTACGCCCACCACGCGGACCTGGTCGCACCCAGCGCGCTCAAGGCCCCGATCAGCGGCTTCACCCCGCACGCGCTGACCGACGACGAGGTCGAGGAGACCATCGAGGACTTCGTCCGGGCCGCCGAACTGGCGCAGCGCGCGGGGTACGACGGTGTCGAGATCATGGGCTCCGAGGGCTATCTGATCAACGAGTTCATCGTCGCCGCCACCAATCACCGCACCGACCGCTGGGGCGGCAGCTACGAGAACCGCATCCGGCTGCCCCTGGAGATCGTGCGCCGTGTCCGCGAGCGCGTCGGCACCGACTTCATTCTCATCTACCGGCTCTCGATGCTGGACCTGGTGCCCGGCGGCTCCACGCTGGAAGAGGTCGTCCAACTGGCCCGCGCAGTGGAGGCGGCCGGTGCCACGATCATCAATACCGGGATCGGCTGGCACGAGGCACGCATCCCCACCATCGCCACGTCGGTGCCGCGCGGCGCCTTCACCTGGGTGACGGAAAAGGTGCGCGGCGCCGTCTCCGTACCCCTGGTGACCAGCAACCGCATCAACACCCCCGAGGTCGCCGAGGAGATCCTGGCCTCTGGCCGGGCGGACATGGTGTCGATGGCACGGCCGTTCCTCGCGGACCCCGACTTCGTCGCCAAGGCGGCGGCGGACCGCGCCGACGCGATCAACACCTGCATCGGCTGCAACCAGGCGTGCCTGGACCACATCTTCAGCCTCCAGATCACCTCCTGCCTGGTCAATCCGCGCGCCTGTCACGAGACCGAGCTGGTGCTCATCCCGACCCGGACCCGTAAGAACGTCGCCGTCGTCGGCGCCGGTCCTGCCGGTCTGGCCTGTGCGGTCACGGCGTCGGAGCGCGGGCACGCGGTGACGCTGTTCGACATGGCCGACGAGATCGGCGGCCAGCTCAATGTGGCGCGCCGCGTCCCCGGCAAAGAGGAGTTCAACGAGACCCTGCGCTACTTCCGTACGCGCCTGAGGGAGCAGGGCATCGAGGTCCGGCTCGGCACACAGGCCACGGCAGAGCTGCTCGAAGCCTTCGACGAGGTCGTTGTCGCGACCGGGGTGGAGCCCCGCTCCCCCGCGATACCGGGCGTGGACCACCCCAGCGTGGTCAACTACCTGGACGTACTGCGGGACGGGGCGCCGGTCGGCGACCGGGTCGCGATCGTCGGGGCGGGCGGTATCGGTTTCGATGTCGCCGAGTTCCTCACGGACGGCGGCGACGCGGCCTCGCTGGACGCCGAGGTGTTCTTCCGGCAGTGGGGCGTCGACACCTCGTACGCGGACCGCGGCGGGCTCCGTGCCCCCGAGCGGCCGAAGCCGCCGCGCACCGTGCACCTCGTCCAGCGCAAGGCGAGCAAGGTCGGGGCCGGTCTCGGCAAGACCACGGGATGGATCCACCGCACCGAACTGCGCCACCGCGGCGTCACCATGATCGCGGGCGCGTCCTACGACCTCATCGACGACGAGGGCCTTCACCTGACCGTGGACGGCGAGCAGCACGTGCTGGCCGTCGACACCGTGGTCCTGTGCGCGGGCCAGGAACCGCGTCGCGGGCTGTACGAGGAGATGGTCGCCGCAGGCCGCTCGGTGCACCTGATCGGCGGCGCCGACGTGGCGGCCGAGCTGGACGCCAAGCGGGCGATCCGCCAGGGCACGGAGCTCGCCGCCGCCCTGTGACCCGCCGGGCCCGTCCCTCCCTAGGATGCACTCCATGTCACTCCCGCACGCGATCCTCACCGCCCTGCTCGAGAAGCCGTCGTCGGGGCTGGAGCTGACGCGCAGGTTCGACCGGTCGATCGGCTACTTCTGGTCGTCCACGCATCAGCAGATCTATCGCGAGCTGGGGAAACTGGAGCAGTCCGGGCAGATCCGGGCCCTGCCGTCGGCTCAGCCGGCCCGTGGGCAGAAGAAGGAGTACGAGGTCCTGCCCGCGGGTCGCGAGGAGCTGGCGGCCTGGGTCGCTCTCCCCGAGGACCCGCGGCCGGTCCGCGATCCGCTGCTGCTGCGCATGCGGGCGGCAGCGGTCGTCGGGGCGGAGGGGCTGGGTGCCGAACTGCGCCGCCATCTCGCACTGCACCGGCACCAGCTGGAGGAGTATCTGCGGATCGAGGAGCGGGACTTCCCGCCCGAGCGGACCGCCGACGAGGACCGGCTGCGGCATCTGGTGCTGCGCGGCGGAATCGATATGGAGACTTTCTGGATCGGCTGGCTGACCAGGGCCCTCGCCGACGAACCGATCCTCACCGAGGACTGAGGCCCGCCGGACAGGATCGCCGGACAGGCCTAGGCGCCGCCCACCGAAGAGGTCATCGCGTCGGCGGCGAGCGGCTGCCGGTCCAGCGCGCGGGGGCTGCCGATGATCACCCTCGACGGCGTGGGGGCGGCCGGCGATGTGGTGGCCGCCGGGGTCGGCGCAGTGGCCTCCGCGGTGGCCCTGCTGAGCAGGATCACACCGCGTACGGCAGCCGCGGTGCCGAGCAGGGCCGGAATCAGACTGATCGCCCCGCCATGGAGCCGTTCCCCGAGCAGGGCCATGCCGACGGCTGCGGCGGCCACGGGGTTGGCCAGAGTGACGACCGCCAGCGGGGCGCCGAGGCCGCCCCGGAACGCGATCTGGGCCAGCAGCAGACCTCCCATCGCGAAGACCGAGATGAACAGCGCGACGGTCACCAGCCGCCAGCTGATCAGCGGCCCCGTGGTGTGGTCGGTGACGGCGACGGTGAGTGTCTGGGTGAGCGCCGAAGCGACACCTGACGTGATACCGGCCGCCGTCGCGTGACGCAGGCCCGGCCGGGTCCCGGGCCGGCCGAGTACGGCGACGATCGCCATCGTCGCCCCTCCCACACCGAGCGCCTCCGGCAGAGTCAGCGTCTGGTGCGCGGCACCGCCGCCCGCGGCGAGCAGCAGCGCGCCGAGGCCGAGCAGGGTGAGGATCGTGCCGCGCCATTCGGTACGGGTGACCCGGCGCCCCGCGGAACGCGCGCCGAGCGGGACCGCGGCGACCAGAGTGAGCGCCCCCAGCGGCTGGACCAGCGTCAGCGGACCGTACTTCAGCGCGACCACGTGCAGCAGTGCGCCTCCCGCGTTCAGACCGACCGCCGACCACCAGGCGCCCCGGCCCAGCATGCGCAACACCCCGTCGGACGGTTCGGTGCGTCCGGCGAGCCGGGCCTGCGCGACGGCGGCCAGCGCGTAGGCCACGGCGGAGACGAGGGACAGCGCGACCGCGATGAGCGTGGCGTTCATCGCGGGCCTCCGGACAGGGCGAGCGCCGCCGCCCCACTGGGCGCCGCGATGCCGGACGCGACCATCCCCGCCGCGGCGGGCGCGGGCACACCGGACACCGTTCCGGCGGTGGAGGGCCACGGGAGGTGGACCCGGGCCCGGGTGGGCTGCGGCAGCCGGAGCGCGGCGAAGGCGACGGCGAGCAGTGCCGATACGACGATGGCGTCCAGCCAGTAGTGGTTGGCGGTGCCAACGATGACGAGCAGCGTGGCCGCGGGATGCAGCAGCCACAGACAGCGCCACCGGGAGCGGGTGGCGACGATCAGGCCGACGGCGACCATCACGGCCCAGCCGAAGTGCAGCGAGGGCATCGCGGCGAACTGGTTGGCCATGGAGTCGGTCGCGGGCGTGTCCCCGTACACCGTCGGGCCGTACACCTGACCGGTGTCGACGAGGGCGGCGGCGTCCAGCATCCGGGGCGGGGCTAGCGGGAACAGCAGGTGGAGCGCGAGCGCGGCGCCGGTGAGCACGGCGAGGATGCGGCGCGACCAGACGTAATGACGGGGGCGGCGCCAGTACAGCCACACCAGGAACAGCAGTGTGGCGGGGAAGTGGACGGTCGCGTAGTAGGTGTTGGCCACCTGGATCAGCGTGTCGCTGTGCAGCAGCAGGCCCTGCACCGCTCCTTCGCCGGGGAGTCGCACGGCGCGCTCGAAGTCCCAGACGTGTCCGGCATTGCGGAACGCCTCCTCGACATGTCCGTTCGCGGCCTGACGGCCCAGTTTGTAGACGAGGAAGAGTCCTACGACGAGAAGAAGCTCGCGGACAAGGGGCGGTCGGGCAGAAGTGTCCGGCTCCCGTTCTGCAGGCTCTCTGCGGGCGTACATCACCCGGTGCCCCTTTGCTGACGAAGCGCTGTTACGGCGGCATGGCCCAGTCCATGCCGTATCGATACGCCAGTGTACCGATACGCGAACGTATCGGAACACTCGCGTATCGGTACACTGGCGTACCGAAGGACCTCGTCGCACCGTCGCTGAGAGGGAAAGCACATGTCGTCGCACGACGCCGCGCAGGAGTCAGCAGCCACATCCCGCCGATCGAAGATCACGCCGGAGCGGGCGCAGGAGCTCTATGCGGCGGTGCTGGATCTGATCCGGGAGAGCGGTTACGAGTCGCTGACCATGGAGGGAGTCGCCTCCCGCACGCGGTGCGGGAAGTCGACGCTCTACCGGCAGTGGGGCTCCAAGCCGGAGCTGGTCGTGGCTGCCCTGCACGGCACCAGGCGCATGCTGCTTCCGCCCATCGACACGGGCTCGCTCGCGGGCGACCTGCGGGAGGCCGCGCGGGCCATCGGCGCCGCCTCGGGGCGTGACACCCCGCTGTCGCACGCGCTGAGCCATGCCGCCCTGCAGAGCCCCGAGCTGCTGTGCGCCCTGCGCGAGGCACTGATCCTGCCGCAGATCGCCGCGATCGAGGACATGGTCGAGCGCGGCCGGGAGCGCGGCGAAATCGCCGCGGACGCCCCCGCGGCCGAGTTCGTGGCCACGCAGCTCCTGGGCGTCATGCGGGCCCGGCCCCTGCTGGAGGGGCGGTACGCCGATGCGGCGTATCTCACCCGCTTCGTGGAAAGCTCGATCCTTCCCGCACTGGGAATCGGAGCCGAGGCAGCCCCGCCCGGGGCCTGATGAACGTGGGCCGTCGTCCCCAGCGGAGGACGACGGCCCGCCCGCGCCGCACCGTGGGGACGGGGGCGGCGCACCGTCCGGTCGGCCGGTGACCTTGACAGAGGTCGCCGGCCGACCGCATTCCCGGCGTCATTCCTCCCACCTCACCCCCTCCTCTAACCAAACAAACAGTTGGTAGATTCACCACGGCCGGACAGCGACGTAGAGCGACAGCGGCAGAGGCGGATCATGGACTTCGGCAACCCGATCGACTTCACCGGGCGCGTAGCGATCGTCACCGGCGGAACCAAGGGCATCGGCGCCGCCATCGCCGAGGCGTTCCTCGCCGCGGGCGCGGACGTCCTCGTATGCGGCCGGAGCACACCGGCCACACTGCCGGGCAGCGGCGGGCGGCGGTGCGCGTTCCGGGCGACGGACGTCCGTGACCCGGCGGCGGCAGCGGCGCTCGTGGACACGGCCGTCGCCCGGTTCGGCCGGCTGGACGTGCTGGTCAACAACGCCGGCGGGTCACCCGCCGCGGACGCGGCCACCGCCTCCCCGCGCTTCGTGGAGAAGATCGTCGCCCTCAACCTGCTCGCCCCGTTCTACGTGGCGCAAGCCGCGAACCGGGTCATGCAGGGCCAGGACGAAGGCGGCTGCGTGATCAATATCGGCAGCGTCGCCGCCCGCACCCCGCAGCCCGGCACCGCCGCCTACACGGCCGCCAAGGCGGGCCTGCTGGGGCTGACCCGGGCCCTGGCCCTGGAGTGGGCCCCTCGGGTGCGCGTCAACCACATCACCACCGGCCTCATCCGCACCGAGGGCGCGGCAGAGGTGTACGGCGAGGACGGCGGGGCGGCCGTGGCGGGAGTCGTCCCGATGCGGCGGATGGCCGCCCCCGACGACGTCGCGCACGCCTGCCTGTATCTGGCGAGCGGTCTGGCGGCCTACGTCAACGGAGCCGATCTGGCGGTGCACGGCGGCGGGGAGCTGCCCGCCCGGTACCTCGCGGCAAAGACACCCCAAGACCCCTTTTCGTCCCCTTGACGATACAGTCGTCTCGTTATCGTCTAGGTGACGAGAATGAGGGGGACGGGATGGGCATGGCCGACATCACCAGGCGCTTCGGCTGGCGCCTCCTGCGCTCCGCGCCCACCGCGCACATCCGCCACCACAAGCGCGGCAAGCTCAGCCACGACGGCACGGGGCTCAGCTTCTGGCACCGGTCTCTGACCGCGGCGCTCTCCGAGGTGCCGGTCGACGACCGCGAGCTCGCCATGGCCTTCCACGCACGCACCGCCGACTTCCAGGACGTCACCGTGCAGGCCACCGTGACAACTTCTCCGTGGACCCGGACGCCGGCGCCTGGCGCAGCTCCACTGGAGCAGATCGGCACCCTGCTCACGGAGACCGCGTAGCAGCACACGCTCGACGCCCTGGCCCGTACGCCGCTCGCCGCCGCGCTCGTGGACGGCGTCGCCGCGGTACGGGAACGGGTCGCCGCGGGCCTCGCCGCCGAACCCCGCCTGCCCGACACCGGCATCGACGTCGCGGCCGTGCGCGTGGTGGCCATCCGGCCCGAGGCGGAGGTCGAGCGGGCGCTGCGGACCCCGGCCCGGGAACAGATCCAGCAGGAGGCCGACCGGGCCACCTACGAACGCCGGGCCGTCGCGGTCGAGCGCGAACGGACCATCGCCGAGAACGAGCTCGCCAGCCAGATCGAACTGGCCCGCAGGGAAGACCCGAAGGTACGGGATCCATCGCCGGACGATGCGGGAGGCGCTGCGGAGCCCTGACAGGTCGGGCGCGGTTCTTCGTCTTGGTCCATGGGGACAGAACGAGGACGCGTTCGCGGCCCCTCAGTCGATACAGAACTCGTTGCCCTCGATGTCCTGCATCGGGATGCACGACTCGTTGGTGCCATCGGCAAGCAGCGTTCGCACGTGTACCGCGCCGAGCGGGACCAGTCGTGCGCATTCGGTCTCAAGTGCGGCGAGGCGCTCTTTACCTACGAGTCCGGTGCCGACCCGCACGTCAAGATGCAGCCGGTTCTTGGCGGCCTTCCCTTCCGGGACGCGCTGGAAGTACAGTCGCGGGCCCACCCCTGAGGGATCACTGCAGGCGAACCATGAATCCCGCTGCTCAGGTGGCTGCGAGCGCTTGAAATCGCCCCAAGTGGCAAACCCCTCCGGTGGCGGCGGTACGACGTACCCCAACACCTCGCACCAGAAACGAGCGAGGCGCTCAGGTTCTGCGCAGTCGAAGGTGACTTGGAACTGCTTGATCGATGCCATCAGTCCTCCATAACGCGTGCTGTTCACCGAAACCCCGGATGTCATCGCCGCGTGGAGAGCAGACGCGCCACCAGGGATGCATCGATGTCCACCCGGTCGTCGTGCAACTTGGTGACCTCGGTCAAGGCTGGCGAGCCTGCCACATGATCATCCGAGGCTCAACCAATTTTCCACCTGCTGACCGGGGTTGTGCCTAACGTGCCTGGGGGCAGCCGTGCCATCCGACGCGGACAGATACTGGACAGCTATAGATAAAGATGGACGCCCGGGGCGAGCACCAGATCTTCTCGGAGCTGCGCGGGATGGCGCCGGACCGGATCACCCTGGTCGTCCCCCCACCGCCTGGACAATGTGAGGATGGCCGACCGGACCATCGTCCTCGACAAGGGCAGCATCCGGGAGGAAGGGACCTTCGAACAGCTGGCGCACGCGGGCGGACTCTTCGCCGAGCCGTACGCGCTGTCGCAGGACCACTGACGACACCGGGCGCCGCGTCCGACCCACCGGGCACGGCGCCCCCGTCCCGTACGCGCAGGGAGCAGAGCAGCATGACCACTGATTCCGTGGACCGTCATACCCGCAACACCCGTCCGCCGGTGGCGCAGGCGGCGCTCGGCGTGGGCGTCATCGTGCAGGACCAGGAGGGCCGGATCCTGCTGGGCCGGCACCGGAGCGGTACGTGGGAGCTGCCGGGCGGCAAGGTCGACCCGACGAACGAGTCCATCGCCGCCGCGGCCGCAAGGGAGCTGCGCGAGGAGACCGGGCTAGAGGTTTCCGAGAACGCGGTGACGGTCTTCGCGATGCTGCACGATGTGGTCGGCGGCATCAACCGCATCTCCATGGGGGCCGTGGTGACGGTGGGGTCCGGAGTCCCCGAGGTGACCGAGCCGGAGCTGATCAGCACCTGGCGGTGGACCGGCCTCGACGAGATCCCGGAGCCGCTGTTCCACCCCTCGGCGCAGGTCCTGACGGCATGGCGCCCGGACCTCGCCATCAAGCACCCGGCGGCGCACCGGCTGCCCATCGGAACGGCGCCCCGGGCCGATTGACCCGTACGCCAGCCCCCCAGCCTCTCCGGGATGCAGGACATCAGGTACGCATGTATGAATAGGAGACAAATCAGGCGAACGGAGTACACCTGTGGACGATTACCCGCTCCTGAATGTCTTCCTCACCATGCTGTACCTGTTTCTCTGGGTGATGTGGTTCTTCCTGCTCTTCAAGGTGGTCACGGATATCTTCCGAGACCATTCGCTGAGCGGCTGGGGCAAGGCCGGCTGGCTGGTCTTCGTCATCCTCCTGCCCTATCTCGGCGTGCTGGTCTATCTCATCGCCAGGGGCCGGAGTATGGGCGAACGCGACGTGAAGCAGGCCAAGGACCAGGAAGCCGCCTTCCAGCAGTACGTGCGGCAGGCCGCCGGCAGCGAGGGCGAAGGCGGCAAGAGCCATGTGACGGACCTGGCGAGGCTCGCCCAGCTGAAGGACAAGGGCGATCTGACCCCGGAGGAGTACGAGAAGGCGAAGGCAAAGCTGCTTGTCTGACCCACTCCTGACACGCCGAGAGGCCGTATCGGATTCCTCCGGTACGGCCTCTCGCTTACGACTCCTACGAGTCGGGACGACACGATTTCAACCTGCGACCCCTTGACTCCAGGAGTGAGGGGCGGGGGTATTTTTTGGACATAACAGGCTTAATGGGGGCGTAAGTTGAGTGCAGCAGCCGCGAGCATTGCTCGCCCCCGGCGGGCGGGTGCAGCCCAGCCGCCCTGGTGACTTCAAGCGGGTCGGCCCCTACCGCATCATCGACCGCCTCGGCTCGGACGGCATGGGCACCGTTCACGCCGGCCTCGACCTGGCCGGGTTCCCCACGCCGCGTGACCCCGCGCTGCGCTCGCCGCGCCCAACAACCTCCGTGCCATCAACCCCGAACACCAGCACCGTCGCCGGGGTGCCGGGGGCAATTGGGCCTTGATTGCCTGCTGGTGCGCGTAGGGCAGGACAGGTGTAGAGAGGAGGAGTGTTGCATCGCTTCGTCGGTCCTCGATGGTCGGCGCGAGGTGGCCGTGGGCTGGCGGCCGTCCCGATCGCGCTGATCGTGGCGGTCGTCGTGGTCGACGTTCTTGCCCCGCCCGATATCCACCTGGGTCCCTTGCTGGTCGCAGCACCAGCGATCACTGCTTCGTTCGCCGGCCCATGGGGGACGGGGCTCGTTGCCGCCCTCGCGGTGGCGGCTCAGGCGGTCGTCGCGGTGCTGCGCGATCGCGACGAACTGTTCTCAGCGAACCACCAGGCCCAGATCGCCGCCCTGGTCCTGGTCGGATCGAGCCTCGTGATCTTCTGCGTATTGCGGGAGCGCCGTGCGCATGAACTGACGCAAGTGAGGTACGTGGCCGAGACCGCCCAGCGCGTCGTCCTACCGCCGCTACCAAAGCGGATCGGGCCGCTGCAGGTCGCTTCTCTCTATCTTGCTGCCGAGGCCGAGGCGCAGATCGGCGGTGACCTGTATGCGGCCGTACGCGCCAGCTCCGGCACCCGCCTGATCATCGGCGACGTTCGGGGCAAAGGCATGACCGCCGTCGGTGACGCCGCCCTGCTACTCGGCGCGTTCCGGGCCGCCGCCCACCGCCAGGCGACTCTGGCCGAGCTGGTTACCTATCTCGACGGCAGCGTGTGCTGGAGCCTGTCTGAACCCGGAGAGACGGATCAGTCCGGAGAGACCTTCATCACCGCCGCCATTCTGGATATCCCCGACCAGGGCAGCAGGGTCCACATGATCAGCTGCGGGCACCCGTCCCCGGTCGTGCTGCGCAATGGCCGTACCTTGACGATCGATGCCTCCCAGCCCGCTCCTCCGCTAGGCCTCGGCGAACTGACGCACCCTCGCTACCACATCGACACATTCACGTTCGAGGTAGGAGACCTCCTGTTGCTCTACACGGACGGAGTAATCGAGGCCCGCGACTCCACCGGTGCCTTCTATGCACTCACCGAGCGAATCACGGGCTGGACCGAGAACAACCCCCACGCATTCCTGAATCGCCTCCGGCATGATCTGCTCGACCACGTCGGCGGACGGTTGGGCGACGACGCCGCCATGATCGCGATTGAGCGCCTACCCACGCCGACATGATGTGAAGCGGAGGCCGATCTTCGGGTTGGCCAGTGCCCAGATGATCGGCATGCCTGTGGGGGTACATACCAGGCGCCGGTCTAGCTCCGTACTTCGCGGGCAGTTCGTTCAGGTCTCTGGCCAGCGGGTGTGTGGGTTCCAGGCCGAGGAGGTCGAGCAGGTGGAGCTGGATGTCCCGGGCGATGACGGGTGGGTCGGTGGCGCTGCCGATCCGTAGCCTCAGGTCGGACAGGTGGTAGAGGATCATCCGGCCGGTGGGTCGCACCTTCTGGCCGCCCGGTGAGCTCCCTCAGGTGTGGGGCGATGGCATCCAGGGCCGCGCCAGACGGTCGTCATTGAGCAGCTCCGCCTCAATCCCGAAGACTTCCTCCGCCGCCCATTCCCGGGCCCAGCGACCCACTCGCCACAAGGGCGCGGGCGCGGTCAGCCGGTTGGCCACAAGCACCTCGACGACCTGCCCGTGCGTCACATGGGCGATGTCACGGCCCGGGCACAGCCGGTCGACGGTCCCGGTCACATCCAGCCGGCACAGGAACTCGGCAGCAACAGGCAGAGCACCCAGACGCTTCTCCACCACGGAGGTGACCACACATTCCATGCGCGGGAGCACCGTCCGCGGCCGCGGGGACCGGGAAGACTTCTTCACACCCCGGTCAACACATCCGCCCCCGGACCGGACACGGCCAGACCTCGACTCCACCGGAAACGGCGTAAACGATCTTCACTCGCGAGGAGGTAGGTCGGAAAGGCTCAGTTGTCAGTTCGCAGCCGGGGAAGCTGTGTCGTCGGCCTTGATGTCGAAGTTGATCTGGTCTCCAGCGACAGAGGAAACGGTGACCGACACGCCCACGGTGCTGCCGTCATCCGCTGTGAGCGTGCAACGGGTGGTGTTGCCGACCTTCCCGACGAGATCCTCGGGACAGGCAACGTCTGGCGTCGGCTGGCCCGTTGTGGCGGCGAGCTTTTCGGCGACTGTGGTGGCCAGCTTGTCCTTGGACAGTTTTGGCTCGGAGTTTCCAACGCTGACGGAGCCCGAGCAGCCGACGAGCAGCACGCCGGCGGCTACGGCCGAGAGGCTCCAAGTTGCTGCGGACAAGCGGGCTATGGTCATGGTGGGCTCCATTCCGGATGATCAAAATAACAAGTGGCCGGAAGCCTACTGTCCGTGCGTCAGGCGCGCACTCGCACCGCCCGGACACACCTCATCGACGATCCCGGCTGCATCCAGCCGGCGCAGAAACTCGGCAGCGACAGGCAGAACACCTAGACGCTTCTCCACCGGACGTCACCACCACTTCGAGGCGCTGACGCTCAGACCGTGGCCGCAGGGACCGGGAAGTCATCGACACACCCCGACCAACGCCACACCACCGGCCCGGGACACCCCCGGACCGGTCACACCATACGAATCAACGACCCGCGAAGTCCGGGTCCAGCCGCAGCCAGTCCCCACAGCCTTCGTGGTCGCCCGCGGAGCCGGTTCTCGTTCAGCCGCTACCTCAGACTCAGCTCCGCCTCAACAGTCTGACCTGTGCAGCGCGGCGACGGTTCCCGCGGTGCAGGTGCCGTTGAGGTGCTGCGACTGCGCGCCCTCGGCGGGCGGCCAGCTCCGGAGTTACAAACCCGTGGCCTATCGGGCGTCTTCCGCCCGCCGGCCCGCGCGGGACGCCGCCCGGCGGAACCGTCAGGCGGCGCGGCAGAGCACTGCGGGGCCGGTCGGGGCCGAGGCGCGGGCCACGGTCGCGTGCACGGGACGGGCGGTGCGGACGGTGGCCGCAGCCTGCGAGCGGCTCCGCGCGAAGACGACGAGGCGCAGCACCGCGAACCGCGCGACACCGGCGAGGGCGGAGGCCGACAGGTAGACGACCTGCTCGAGCACCGCGCTGGGCGCCGCCAACAGCTGCTGCAGGACAAGCATCGCCACGCAGGTCACCGCGTACGCGGCCGCCGCGGACCCGGCCGACTGCGCATGCTGGCGCCAGGTCGCGCGGCCGCCCGCGCCGAAGGTGAAGCGGGCGTGCAGCTCGGTGGCGAGAAGCGTGGAGGCCACGGTGATCAGGGCGTTGGCCAGGACCCAGGGAATCCAGGAGGCGAGGCCCGCCACGGCGAAGCTGGAGGCGAGCCCCACCCCGCCGCCGCAGAGCACGAAGCGGGCGAAGGCGGTGAAGGCGCCGGGTGCCGCCTGCTGCTGGCTCTGTGCTGTCTCCATGATCCAACTCCTTTGATGGCCCACCGTGCCGCCCATGACGTCATTATGGCACATCTATGGTGCCACTGTGAGCCGCACATGACGCCATCCGCGTTGCGAATGGCGCCACGGCGTGAAAGGAGTCGTGAATGTGCAGGTCAGCGTCGGCGCAGCTTCGGTGCGCGCCAGGGCGCGTTGCGGATGCCGCGTCCGTGTCACGCGGGAGCCGTTTGGGCTGCTGTCAGCCTTCCGTGCGGAGATGTCGCGTCCATGACCAGGAGGGCGGACACGTTGCTCGAGCTGACCGACGCGCTGCTGTGTGCCGAGCCCGGGGCCGGGGCGGCGTGGCGGACGGGTTCGCAGGGTGCCCGGTGGCCTTGCGGTGGATGTCGAGCCGGTCGGGGTCGGGGAACATGTGCGGGTCGCGGTTGGTGGCCTGCACGGAAATGGTCACCGTCTCGCCCGCCCTGATGAGTTCGCCCTCCACCTCCACGTCCTCGTGCGCCGACCGCGCCGGCGGGTCGGCCACGCTGAGGTAGCGCAGCAGCTCCTCCACGGCCTGCTCGGCGAGCGCGGGGTCGGCGCGCAGGGCCTCGAGCTGGTCGGGGTTGCTCAGCAGGGCGAAGGTTCCGAGGCCGAGCATGTTCGCGGTGGTGTCGAGCCCGGCGGCGAGCAGCAGCCCGCCCAGTCCGTCCAGCTCCCCGTCTGTGAGGTCGGAGGTGGTCAGATCACTGAGCAGGTCGTCGGTGGGCTCGGCGCGCTTGGCGAGGAACAGTTCGTTCACGTACTGGAGCAGCGCCATATCGGCCTCGCCCTTCGCCTCCACATCCGCCGTCTGGTCGAAGATGGTCGCCACCTGGCTCTGGAAGCGAAGCACTCCCGGGCGGCGTACTGCACGCCGAGCAGCTCGCAGATCATGAGCTCGGGCTCGGGCTCGGGCTCGGGCTCGGGCTCGGGCTCGGGCTACGCAAACGCTTCCAACAGGTCGACCGTGGGCCCGACCTGCTCCATGGCGTTCAGGCACTCGGTGGTGAACTGCTCGGCTCACGCCACAAGTTGACGCATGCGGCGGACGGTGAACCTACCGGTGAGCAGGCGCCGGTAGCAGGTGTGCTCAGGCATCTGTGGCCTCAGGCGCGGTGGATCTCGATGTCGCCGGCCGCGGTGTGGGCGCGGACCTCGACGGTGTTCTCGGAGGCTCCGGGGCCGTCGGACGGGCCGAGCGAGTTGCGTACGGCGCCGGCGCCGGTGTGCACATCGAGCCAGGCGGCGGTGGCCTCGCGGATGCCGACCCCGATGTTCCCGGCGGAGGTCCGCAGCGTGACCTTGCCGCGTACCACTTCGCCGATCCGGACGGAGCCGTTGGCGGACTTGGCCTCGACCGAGTCGTGGGCGAGTCCGACCACGACCGCGCCGTTGGACGAGCCCACCCGCAGCTCGCCGACGACCTCGTCGATCGTGGACTCGCCGTTGGAGTTCTTCACGGTGGCCCCGCCGCCGATCCGGCCGACCTGGACCCGGCCGGAGCCGCGGATCTCGGCATCGCCTGCCACGCTCGCCACGCGGATATCGCCGTGACCGGTCTTGAGGTGGGCACTGGCCGCGTTCTCCACCTGGATGTCGCCCATCCCGGTCTGGATCCTGCAGTCCGCAACGTCTCCCTCGACGGTGACGTTCACCATCGGGGACTTACACCGGATCTCGGACCCGGCCGGCAGCTCGACGGTGATGTCGACCGATGCGCTCTTGCCGAACAGAGAGCGCTTATTGGGCCCCGTGACCGTCAGCCGGCCGCCGGAGCAGCTGACTTTGGTCTGCTCCGCCGCCAGGACGTCCTTCTTGTCGTCGGTGGTCGGCCGCACTTCGACGACCGTGTCCAGGCGCTTGCCCGCGGTGATCCACAGGGAGCCCATCTCGAACTCGAGGGTGGCGGTAATGGCTTCGGGGGTTTCGAAAGTAGGCATGGCTGTCCCGTCCTCTTGGCTCTGATGGGTGTTCCCGCCGGTCGGGCGGGGCGTCGGTGCAGGGTGAAGCGGAAGTGGGTGCGGGCCGGGGCGTACGAGTCAGCGGACCCAGCCGGTGTAGCCCTTGTGCCCCGTGGAGCGGCTGTCCGGCCCGGGCCGGCGCGGCTCGGCGGCGGGTTCCAGGGCGGTGGAGACGGCCCGCACCAGCCAGGCATTGACCGAGAGGCCTTCCTTCCCGGCGGCGTCCTCGACCTTGGTCTTGAGGTGGGCGGGGAGCCGGAGGTTGATCCGGGCTGTGGCGCCGTCGTCCCCGTCGGCCGGGGCGGCGGACGGTGCGGGCGTCCACGCGGCGGCCGGCGCCGGCTCGTCCTCCTCGTACCGCTCCGGCGCGGGCGGCGCCGTCACCACGAACTCCGGGTCGAGTCCGCGCAGCCGCACGTCGACCGAGCCCGGCGCCAGCTCCCGCGTGACCTCGTCCATGGCGTCCGACAGTGCGTTCAGGAGGGTCAGGCGGGCGGCGGATTCCAGGGGGGCGGTCAGCCGCTCGGCGAGGGCGCGGGCGTCGTCCCCGCCGGCGTCCGCGGCGACGGCCAGCTCCTGCCGGAGGTTGTCGATGTAAGGCGTGAGGTCCATGACGCCATCATGGCACAGCAATTACGCCACGGCGAGCCAGATTGGCTTCCCTTTGACATCTACGGCGTTGACCTGGGCCTTCTTCCTCACATCGCTGTGTCGTGGAGCCGCATTGACGGTGAGGTGACTTGCGGTGACACAGTGGCGGTGCCATGGTGGCACCACTCGAGCGACGGGTCTGGCGTCACCGCACCGCCGGTCTGGCGCCATTAGTGAGGCCGCTCCCCGTCCCGCTGCCGCACCCCGCTCGGCCGTGTGCATTTCGGCCTTTCCAACCCACCGACAGGAGTTCCCAGCCGTGGCTACCTTCCTCTACAAACTGGGCCGTCTCGCCTTCCGGCGGCGATGGCTGATGGCGCTGCTGTGGGTGGTGATCTTCTGCGGTGCGGGTTTCGCCGCCTCCGCCGCCCCGGCGCCGCCCGCCGACACCTTCTCGATGCCCGGTACGGAGTCGCAGAAGGCCTTTGACCTGCTGGAGAAGAAGTTCCCGGACGCGAGCGCCGACGGCGCGAGTGCCCGGGTCGTGGTCCGCGCACCCGAGGGCGAGAAGATCTCCGCCCCCGTACAGAAGGCCCACGTCGCGGCGCTGGTCGCGCAGTTGAAGAAGTCCCCGCAGGTGGCCTCGGTGAGCGACCCGTTCAGGACGAAGGCGGTGAGCAAGGACGGCTCCACCGCCTACGCCATCGCCACCTACAAGGTCCCCGCCGCCAAGATCGGCGACAAGACGCACGATGCGCTCGACGACGCACTGGCCAAGGCCCGCGACGGCGGTCTGACCGCGGAGGCCGGCGGCGACGCCGTGAAGATCGACGCCGCGATGAGCGGCACCGGCGAGAAGATCGGCATCCTCGTCTCCGCCGTGGTCCTCGTCCTCACCTTCGGCTCGGTGATCGCCGCCGGGATGCCCCTGCTCACGGCCCTCATCGGCGTCGGCATCGGCCTCTCCGCGATCACGGCGCTCGGCGCCACCCTCGGCCTGTCCAGCACCACTTCCACCCTGGCGATGATGCTCGGCCTCGCCGTCGGCATCGACTACGCCCTGTTCATCGTCTCCCGCTACCGCACCGAGCTCACCGAGGGCCGCGACCGCGCCGACGCCGCCGGACGGGCGGTCGGCACCGCGGGCTCCGCGGTCGTCTTCGCCGGGCTCACCGTCATCGTGGCCCTCGCGGGCCTGGCCGTGGTGAACATCCCGATGCTCACCAAGATGGGCCTGGCCGCCGCGGGCACCGTCGCCATCGCCGTCCTCGTCGCCCTCACCTTCGTGCCGGCGCTGCTCGGCTTCGCGCCGGTCAAGGTCCTTCGCCGCCGGGACCGCAAGCAGTTCTCCGACAAGCCGCTCAGCGCCCGCCAGCAGCGCAAGGCCACCAAGCGCGCCGAGAAGGACGCCCGGCGCAAGGCCAACCTCGGCTCCCGCTGGGCCAGTTACATCCTGCGCCACCCCGTCGCCGTACTGCTCCTGGCCATCCTCGGCCTCGGCGCGGTCGCCGTGCCCGCCGCCAGCCTGGAGCTCGGTTTGCCCGGCGAGGGCACCATGGCCCCCGACACCACCCAGCGCAAGGCCTACGACATGCTCTCGGAGTCCTTCGGTGCCGGGTTCAACGGGCCGCTGATGATCACCGTGGAGGGCCAGGACGCGGCCGCCGCGGCCGACACCGTCGCCAAGCGAATCGCCGACCAGGACGGCGTCGCCACCGTCACCCCGGCCACGCCCAACGAGGCCGGCGACACCGCGATCCTGAACGTCGTCCCGGCCACCGGCCCCACCGACGGCGCGACCGAGGACTTGGTGCGCCACCTGCGCTCCCTCGCCGACGGCTTCCAGGCCGACACCGGCGCCGAGGTCCTGGTCACCGGCCAGACCGCGATGTTCATCGACTTCTCCGAGACCCTCGACGACGCGCTGCTTCCCTATCTCGGCCTGGTCGTGGGCCTGGCGTTCCTGCTCCTGATGGTGGTCTTCCGCTCGGTCCTCGTGCCCCTCAAGGCCGCGCTCGGCTTCCTGCTCTCGGTGACCGCCGCGCTCGGCGCCGTCGTCGCGGTCTTCCAATGGGGCTGGCTCGCCGACGTCTTCGGCGTCGACCAGCCGAGCCCGATCATGAGCACGATGCCGATCTTCATGATCGGTGTGGTATTCGGCCTCGCCATGGACTACGAGGTGTTCCTGGTGAGCCGCATGCGGGAGGCGTACGTCCACGGGGCGCGGCCCGCCGAGGCCGTCGTCACCGGCTTCCGCTACAGCGGCCGGGTGGTCGCCGCAGCCGCCGCCATCATGATCAGCGTGTTCTCCGGCTTCATCGTGGAGGACAACGACTTCATCAAGATGATCGGCTTCGGCCTCGCGGCCGCGGTGCTCTTCGACGCCTTCATCGTCCGCATGACAATCGTCCCCGCCCTGTTCGCCCTGCTCGGCAAGTCCGCCTGGTGGCTGCCACGCTGGCTCGACCGGCTGCTTCCCAACCTCGACGTCGAGGGCGAGAAGCTCTCCCGCACGGCCCCGGCCGGACGGGTGGCGCCTACGCGCCGCGAACATGAACTGGTCGACTAGCGACCCGGGTTGACCGTGGTCAGGCCCAGCGGCTCGGCGCCGCTGGGCCGGCCGCGTACGGCAACCGCGTGCCCGACCGGAGCCTGTGGACCCGGCGGACCGTACAGAACGGCACCCTCCGGGAGGCATGCGGGACCTCGACCGGCTCGCGCACCGCGTCGAACGGGACACCGCCCACTCGGTCTTCACGATCTCGGGCCTGTCCTGACCCCGTCGTCGTCCAGCGCGGCAGCGGCCTGAACCGCCAGGTCGAGGGCGACCAGCCGAGCCTCCAGCGGCGGCGGTACGGAGCCAGGTTCGGGGGTCAGCAGGAAGCGGCCCTGGTACCGCCCGTGGACGATAGCGCGCAGTTCGATCTCCCCCTCCGGCCAGCCCTGCCGCTCCAGGTCCCAGATCCAGCCGGCCACCTTCACCGTCCCGTCCGGGTCCAGCCGCGGCAGACGCCCGATGAGCGTGCCGTACTCGAAACGGCACGCCCGCAGCTCCAGCACCTCGACCAGTTCGTGCCGCACCCGTTGGACGACGTCGTCGGAGGACGTACTGAAGCGGGCCAAGTGGGTCGTGCCATGCAACCGCTCCAGGTGCGTGGCGTCCGTGACCGCGATCCGCTTCATCGTCCGGCCGCGCGCGGCCAGCTGGGACACGATCAGGCCGACGACCAGGAGCAGCACAGCGGTCTCGATGTCGGCCCGGTCCTGGATGTGGAAGCTCTGGTACGGCTCAGTGTGGAAGAAGTCGAACCATGCGGAGGCCGACAGGGCGGCGAGCGCGCCGGCAAACCGGTTGCCGAACGCCGACACGGCCACGATCACGACCACGAGCAGCAGCGCGAGATTGGTGTGCGTGACGGACGTCCGCAGCGGCATCAGCACAAGAGCCGCTGCAAACGGTGCCAGGGCTCCGGCGGCGACGGCGGCCGTGTCCCGAAGCGGAAAACTCATGATCCACCTCGCAGGATCCAGCCCCCCGGCATCCCTCCGACACGTCCAGCCTCCGCCCGGTGCGGTGTGGGTGGCACCGGGCGGAGGGGTCTTTGACGGATCCCTGACGGTCAGCAACGGAAGCGGAGCCGGCACACGACGGCGTTCGTGTCGCGGCGGACGGCATGGGCGACGACCGCGCCCCGCTGGTTCTGCAGGGCGCGCTGCCAGAGGTGCTCGGGTTCGGCCTCCGGGATGAGCACGGTGACCCGGGTACCCGGTTCGGTCGTCCGCAGGCCTCGCACGTACGCGGTGATGGGCCGGCCGAGGGAACGGCGCTCGGAGGGGAGCCGGACGAGGGGGACGCCGGGGTTCCACCGGGCCCAGTCGCGTTCCAGGGCCTCGGTGGCCTGCCGGTCCTCGGGGTCCGGGTGGCAGACCATGAGGGCGCGGACCTCGTCGCCGAAGGAGACGGCGGCGGTGACGGCCTCGCTGGTGAGGCGGGTCAGGGAGGAGACGGGGACCAGGACGAGTGAGCGTTCGCGGTGCGGCGGTGCGGGGATACGGCCGACGCCGAGGCGCTCGCCGATACGCCCGTAGGCGCGGTGGACGGCCTCGAAGGCGAGGACGAGAGCCGGTAGGGCGATGACGATGAGCCAGGCTCCGTCGTGGAACTTGGTGGCGGTGACGACGACTGCGGAGACGCCGGTGAGGACGGCGCCGAGGCCGTTGAGCAGGGCCTTCGCGGCCCACTTGGGTCCGCGCTCGCGTCGCCAGTGCAGGACCATGCCGGTCTGGGCGATGGTGAAGCCGACGAAGACGCCGATCGCGAAGAGCGGGACGAGGGTGTTGGTGTCACCGCCGGAGAAGACCAGCAGCGCGGCGGAGACCAGCGCGAGCCAGACGACGCCGTGACGGTGGACCTGGCGGTCTGCCTTGAGGCCGAAGACGTGCGGCACGTAGTTGTCGCGGGCCAGCAGCTTCAGCAGGACGGGCAGGCCACCGAAGGAGGTGTTCGCGGAGAGCGCGAGCAGCACCACGGTGGCGAACTGGATGACGAAGAATCCCCAGTTGTGGCCGAGGGAGGCGTCGGCGAGCTGAGCGAGGACGGTGACACCCTCGACCGGCTGGAGCCCGAAGCGGGAGATCAGTACGGACAGGCCGATCAGCATCACACCGAGCAGCGCGCCGAGCGCGAGCTCCGCACGCATCGCCCGCCGGGCCGCCGGGGCGCGGAACGACGGCACAGCGTTGGCGATGGCCTCGACGCCGGTGAGGGCCGAGCAGCCCGAGGCGAACGCCTTCAGCAGGAGCAGGGCACCCACGGTGGTGGCGTTGTCGGCGAGGACGGAGGCGTGGCCGGCGGACGCAGCTGTGGAGACCGGGCCGTCGCGGAACAGGCCGACGACGATCAGCACCAGGATCGCGCCGATGAAGACGGCGGTCGGGACGATGAACGCGCGCGCCGAGTCGACGATGCCCCGCAGGTTCACGCCCGTGACCAGAACGAGGACCGCCAGGCATATCCACAACCGGTCGCCGTACAGCTCGGGGAACGCGGAGGTCAGGGCGGCGACACCGGCCGTCACGGCCACCGCGACGTTCAGGACGTAGTCCAGGACGAGCGAACCCGCCGCGACCAGGCTGGTGCGACGGCCGAGGTGCGTCCTGGCCACCGCGTAGGAACCGCCGCCGTCCGGGAAGGCGGCGATGACCTGCCGGTAGTAGGCGACAAGGACGGCCAGGAGGCCCGCGATGGCCAGGGTGACCGGAAGCGTGAAACCGAGGCCGTATCCGCCGACCGCCGCGAGAACCAGGACGATGGCCTCGGGGCCGTACGCCACGGAGGCCATCGCGTCGAGCGAGAGCGCGGCGAGCCCGGTGGCGGCCGTCAACTTGTGGCGGCCGGTATCCGGGGGCTCCTCGGCAGCGGGCGGGGCACCGTTCTCGGTGGTCAGAGCGGACATGCGGGTGGGCTCCTTCGTACTCAGGTCTGCTCAGGGTGTGCCCCGGTCTGGGTGCTCCCTGCGGCTCCTGGCGGGTTCTTCGCGCCCGACGGCGCTCTCTTCACTCCTTCTTGACGCGAGCCTTCAGGAACCCGCCGGTCACCGAGCCCCCGTTGGGGCCCGAGGGGGCTACGGGTCATGCCATGAACCGGAACAGCGGGCGGACACCCGCCGACAGCCGCATGCGACGCATGTCGCTGTCGCTCGCTGCCCTGGCCTCTGCCCGTCAGCTCCTCGGCGTCTTACGGCACCGTGTGGCTGCTCGGCGTAGGCGCCTGGCTCCTCCTCGCGGCCGTCCTGATCGAGCTCGTCCACCGCCCATGACCTCACTGCCGGTGCCCCGGAATCGGGCACGAGCAACTCGGCTGCCTCGGACACACGCGTCTGCGTCCCGGTCTCCCAGAGCGACGACACCCTCGGTCGGCGGGCGGTACGGATGAGCCCGACCGGTGCATCTTGACGCTCTCCTGACGCGCCCGCCCCGATCGGTCCTTGACGCGTTGCTTACGCTGGCCCGGCCGTCCGCACGATGGACGGCACCCCTCATCCAGCAGCAGCGCAGGAGTACCCCCATGACATCCACGAAGGACGCGCGCACCGGACGATTGCGCGCATGGATGCTGGAGGGCCTCTCCGACATGGGGAAGGGCAAACCCTCCCGCCCCAAGGAGTCAGCCCCGGAGTCCGGGCATCAGGGGCAGCGCTGGTGGCGGGTGATGTGCCTGACCGGCGTCGACTACTTCTCCACCCTCGGCTACCAGCCCGGCATCGCCGCCCTGGCAGCCGGGCTCCTCTCGCCCGTCGCGACGATCGTCCTCGTGATCGTCACCCTGGCCGGCGCACTTCCCGTGTACCGGCGGGTGGCCGAGGAGAGCCCGCACGGCGAGGGCTCGATCGCGATGCTGTCGCGGCTGCTGTCCTTCTGGAAGGGCAAGCTCTTCGTCCTCACTCTCCTCGGCTTCGCCGCCACCGACTTCCTCATCACCATCACGCTGTCGGCAGCCGACGCCTCCACCCACCTCATCGAGAACCCGCACCTGGAGGAAGCCCTCCACAACAAGCAGGTGCTCATCACCCTCGTGCTGATCGCGCTGCTCGGCGCGGTGTTCCTCAAGGGCTTCCTGGAGGCCATCGGCGTCGCCGTCGTCCTCGTCGGGATCTACCTCGCCCTGAACGTGGTCGTCGTGGTCAACGGCCTGTGGCACGTGATCACCGAGGGCCACGTCGTCACCGACTGGAGCACGGCCCTGACCGCCGAACACGGCAACGTCTTCGCCATGGTCGGTGTGGCCCTGCTCGTCTTCCCCAAACTTGCCCTCGGCCTCTCCGGCTTCGAGACCGGCGTCGCCGTCATGCCGCACGTCAAGGGCGACCCCGGTGACACCGAGGAGAAGCCCACCGGTCGCATCCGGGACACCAAGAAGCTCCTGACGACCGCCGCGCTGATCATGAGCGTCTTCCTGATCACCACCAGCTTCATCACCACCGTCCTCATCCCTCACGAGGAGTTCGAGTCCGGCGGCGACGCCAACGGCCGCGCACTCGCCTACCTCGCGCACGAGTACCTCGGCAACACTTTCGGCACCGTCTATGACGTCTCGACCATCGCGATCCTGTGGTTCGCCGGGGCTTCGGCCATGGCCGGACTGCTCAACCTGATGCCCCGCTACCTTCCCCGCTACGGCATGGCCCCGCACTGGGCCCGCGCCGTGCGGCCCATGGTCATCGTCTTCACTCTGGTCGCGTTCCTGGTGACCTGGATCTTCGACGCCGACGTCGACGCCCAGGGCGGCGCGTACGCCACCGGCGTCCTGGTACTGATCTCCTCCGCCGCCATCGCGGTGACGATCGCAGCCCGCAAGGCCGGCCAGCGCGGCTGGACCATCGGCTTCGCCGTCATCTCGGCGGTCTTCCTCTACACCACCGTCCTCAACGTCATCGAGCGCCCCGACGGCGTGAAGATCGGTGCCTGCTTCATCGCCGGCATCATGCTCATCTCCCTGCTCTCCCGCCTCGGCCGCCTCTTCGAACTGCGCGTCACCCACGTCGAGCTGGACGAGACCGCCGAACGGTTCGTCCGCGACATCTCGCACCGCACGGCCCGGTTCATCGCCAACGAGCCCGACCGCCGCGACATCGCCGAGTACCGCGACAAGATCGAGCAGATCCGCGCCGACAACGACCTCCCCACCACCGAGGACTTCGTCTTCGTCGAGGTCACGGTCACCGACCCCTCCGAGTTCGAGGCCGAGCTGACGGTACGCGGCGAGGTCCTGCACGACCGCTACCGCGTCCTGACGGTGGAGAGCTCCTCCATCCCCAACGCGCTGGCCGCCCTCCTCCTCCACTCCCGCGACCTCACCGGCATCCGCGCCCACATCTACTTCGAGTGGACCGAGGGCAACCCCATCGCCAACTTTTTCCGCTTTTTCCTCCTCGGCCAGGGCGAAGTCGCCCCCGTCACCCGCGAAGTCCTGCGCGAGGCGGAACCGGACCGCGACCGCCGCCCCCGCGTCCACGTCGGCTGAGGGTCCCCGGAACGAAGAGGCTCGACTGCGAATGCTCGCCCGCGCTCCGACACCGCTAACCTCTGGCCGGCCTGGAGCAGGCACAGCAGCGGAGGGGGCTGTGGTTTCGGCCACCGTCCGAAGGCCTTGACGTGGGTCTGACGCTCCTTCCGACCTTGACGATCTCGGTCCTGCACTGACCCGGGCGTCGACCAGCGCGGCGGCTGCCTGAGCCGCCAGGTCGGTACGGCGACCAACCGCGCCTCCGGCGGCGGCGGTACGGAGCCAGTATCGGGGTCAATATGAAGCGGCCCTGGTACCGCCCATGGACGATGGCGCGCAGCGGCGGAGGCCCGATGAGCGTGCCGTACTCGAAACGGCACGCCCGCAGCTCCAGCACCTCGATCAGTTCGTGCCGCACCTGTTGGACGACGTCGTCGGAGGACGAAGCGGGTCATGCTGTGCAGCCGCTCCAGATGCGAGGCGTCCGTGACCGCCACCCGCTTCAGCGTCAGGGCACGTGCGGCCAACTGGGACTGGGAGTGCGGCCTTGGTACTGGTGGGCTCGCATATTCAACTATCGCCAGTTCTCTGCGAGAACGAACAAACCGGTGACGGTGTGTGGTCGTAGTTCCGTAGGCTCGCCACGCCTGTGACTGGTAGAAAGCACGTTCAACCGGCGTCGCGACCCTCCGGAGGAGCCTTGCCCGGCACGGGGCCCTGTGCCGCTCCCGGCGCCTGATTCTCAGCCGGGTTGCTTGGCCATGACGACCAGACCCGGCCCGCTTTGCTCATCTGCAGGGAGCCGAAGTTCGGCGACCGGGCGCAGTCCAGCCTGCTCGATCAGGTCCACGAGTTGTTCCGGCCGCCATTTGTGTGTCGTCCAACGAACGGGTACACCTCCGTAGGCCTCGGTGCGCACCGCGTCTTCGTCGCCGACGTGTGTTGCGGTGATGAGGTGTCCGCCTGGCTTCAGGGCGCGCGCGAACAGGGTGAGAACCTGAGGAAGGACGTCACGGGGGAGGTTGAACAGTGACCACCACCCGAGCACGCCGCCAAGGGACGCTTCACCAAGGTCGAGGTCGGTGGCAGAGGCGACGCTGAAGCGGCATTGAGGATGAAGACGGCGCGCGTTCTCGATCATGCGAGGGGAGAGGTCGACCCCGGACACGTCGAGTCCGCGTTCGGCAAGGTAGGCGGTCACCGTTCCGGGTCCGCAGCCGACGTCGAGGACAGGCCCAAGCTCGCTCACGGTGTCAGCGAAGGCGTCGATCGATGCCTTGAGCCATGGATGGCTACGGATGTCGCCGACTCCCGTCGTCACCACCATGTGGGCGTAGTTGTCGGCCACGCGGTCATAGGACTCACGGACCACGTCGAGATCGGCTGGGCGGTCAATATGGTGAGCGCGCATCAGCCAATGATAGGAGTGTGCGACGGCCTACTGGCGGGCTCGCGTCTTCAACTGTGGAGCTTCAGCATCTCGAAGAACATTGAGGTGGCTCCATGGCACGCACGAAGTTCCGGCCGCTGGCCACTGCTCCCTCTGTACCCGGGCCTGCTGGAGATGCGGACGGGGCGGCGTACGCCGACGCGGTGTCGGAGTACGCCGCCTTGAGTGGGACGAGCTGCGGGTCGCGGCCCGCGAGCTGCTGACCGGTCCTTCTCCCGCTACTTCGGATCGCGGTTGAACAACGCCGTCGACCAGCGGTAGCCGAGCGCGGTCAGGCCGATGCACCAGGCGATGGCGAGCCATCCGTTGTGGCCGATCTCGGTGCCGAGGAGGAGTCCGCGCAGGGTTTCGATGGCGGGGGTGAAGGGCTGGTATTCGGCGATGGGCCGGAACCAGCCGGGCATGGTGTCGGCCGGGATGAAGGCGCTCGAGATGAGCGGGAGGAGGATCAGCGGCATGGCCATGTTGCTGGCCGCCTCGGGGTTCGGGCTGGCCATGCCCATCCCGACCGCGATCCAGGTGAGCGCCAGGGAGAACAGCGCGATCAGCCCGAACGCCGCCAGCCACTCCAGGGCCGTGGCGTCCGTGGACCTGAAGCCGATGGCCACGGCGACGGCGCCGACGAGGACCAGGCTGGCGAGCACCTGCAGCACGCTGCCGACGACGTGCCCGATGAGCACCGACCCGCGGTAGACCGCCATCGTACGGAAGCGGGCGATGAGGCCCTCGGTCATGTCCATGGAGACGGACACCGCGGCCCCGATCACGGTGCTGCCGATGGTCATCATCAACAGGCCCGGGACGATATAGGCGATGTAGTCGGAGCGGTCCGCGCCGCCGCCACCGATGCCCGCGCTCATTACGTCGCCGAAGATGTAGACGAAGAGCAGCAGCATCATGATCGGCGTGAGCAGCAGGTTCAGGGTCATGGACGGGTAGCGCCGGGCGTGCAGCAGGTTGCGGCGCAGCATCGTGTTCGAGTCGCGAACGGCGAGGGAGAGGGCGCTCATCGGACAGTCTCCTTGGGCTGGTTGGGGACGTTGGTGGAGCTGGTCAGGGCGAAGAACACGTCGTCGAGGTCGGGGGTGTGCACGGTCAGCTCGTCCGCCTCGATGCCGGCGGAGTCCAGCCAGTCGAGGATGGAGCGCAGCTCGCGCTGGGTGCCGTCGCTGGGGATCTGCAGCGACAGCGCCTCGTCGTCCCGGGTGCTCTCGCGCAGGGCGGAGGCGGCGGACTGGTAGGCGGCCGGGTCGGTGAAGCGGAGCCGGACGTGCCCGCCGGGGATGAGCCGCTTCAGCTCGCCGGCGCTCCCCTCGGCGGCGATCCTGCCGTCGTTGAGGACCGCGATGCGGTCGGCTAGCTCGTCGGCCTCCTCCAGGTACTGGGTGGTGAGGAAGACGGTGACGCCGTCGGAGACGAGCTCTCGGATGATGCGCCACATGTTGTGGCGGCTGCGCGGGTCGAGGCCGGTAGTCGGCTCGTCGAGGAAGATGATCCGCGGGTTGCCGACCAGCGTCATGGCGAGGTCGAGGCGGCGCTTCATGCCGCCGGAGTAGGTGGAGACGGGCTTCTTCGCGGCCTCGACCAGGTCGAAGCGCTCCAGGAGTTCGGCGGCGGTACGGCGGCCCTCGCTGCGGGACAGGTGGTGCAGGTCCGCCATGAGGAGCATGTTCTCCTCGCCGGTGATCAGGCCGTCGACCGCGGAGAACTGCCCGGTGACACCGATCGCGGCCCGCACGGCCTGCGGGTCGGTGGCCAGGTCGTGGCCGCCGACGTGCAGATCGCCGGCGTCGGCGGTGATGAGGGTGGAGAGGATCTTGACGGCGGTGGTCTTGCCGGCGCCGTTGGGCCCGAGCAGAGCGAAGATCGTTCCTTCGGCGATGTTCAGGTCGATGCCGTCGAGCACGAGCTTGTCACCGTAGGACTTGCGCAGACCGACAGCGGAGACGGCGGCGGGCGACTGCGGACCACCGGCCCGCTTGGGCGCGGACATGACAGAAGAAGGCATGGAGTCCTCCCCTTTCGAAGGCTGAAACGAGTGGGCGAGTGGGCGAGTGGGCGAGTGGGCGAGTGGGCGAGTGGGCGGAGCTGGTGTTCAGGCCCGGGCGCGGCGCACGTCGATGTTGCCCCAGCGGGTGCGGGCGCGGACCTTGACGGTGTCCTCGGTCGTCTCCGGCGTATCGGACGCGGCGAGCGTGTTGCGCACCTGCCCGCGGTCGGAGCTGACGTCGAGCCAGGCGGCCGCGCCCTCGCGGACGCCGACCTCGATGGCGCCGTAGGAGGTTTCCAACTGGACCGCGCCGCGGGCCACTTCGCCCACGCGCAGGGTGCCGTGGGCGGTGGTGGCGGTGACCGAGTCCTCGGCACGCGTGATGTCGATGTCGCCGTTGGCGCCGCTCACCCGCAGGTCGCCGGTCGCGGTGCCGACGGTCGTGGTGCCGTGCGAGTTCTTCAGGACGGCCGGGCCGTCGACGGTACCGACGCGCAGGCTGCCGGAGCTGGTGGTGATCTCGGCCTTGCCCTCGATCCGGTCCACGGTGATCGAGCCGTGCGACGCGGTCAGCTTCAGTGGGCCGGTCGTGTCGAGGCGGACGTCGCCGGACGCGGTCTTCACGCGGACCTCGCCGAGCCGGCCCTCGCCGAGCACCTGGGCCCAGGCGCCGGTCATGTCGATGCTCGAGCCCGTGGGCAGTTCGACCGCCACGTCGACGGTGCCGGTGCGGCCGAGGCCGAGCAGATTGGGCTTGGGCGTCCTGACGGTCAGTACGCCATTCGCGTACGTGGCCTCGGTCTGGTCGGCCGCCCGCACGTCCTGCTCCTTCTTAGCGTCGCGGGGCCGCACCTCGACAACGGTGTCGAGGCGGTCGCCCGCGATGAACTGGACGGAACCGGCCTCCACGTGCGCCGTGGCCGAGATCGGTTCGGGAGTGTCGAAAGAAGGCATGGCTATCCCGTCCTCTTGGGTCTATGGGGCGTCCCCGCTGCTGGGACGTGGTGTGGGTGAAGTGGTGCGGGTGCAGGTGCGGGCGGGGGGTGCGGCTAGCGCACCCAGCCCGTGTAGTTCTGTCCGATGGTGCGGGCCCTCTCCGTCGGACGTGGCGCGCCACCGCCGTCGACCGCGGCCGACACGGCCCGCACCAGCCACGCGTTGACCGACAGGCCCTCGCGGCCAGCGGCCTCCTCGGCGCGGGCCTTGAGGTGGGCCGGCAGGCGCAGGTTGACGCGGGCGATGCCGCCCTCGTCGCCGTCGGCCGGGGCCGGGGTCTTGAGCGGTTCGACGGGTGCGGCCGACTCCGTGGGGGCGCCGCCGCCGGTGGGCGGCAGTGTCACCACGAAGTCGGGGTCGAGCCCGCGCAGCCGTACGTCGACCGAGCCGGGGGCGAGTTCGCGGGTGATCTCGTCCATCGCGGCGGAGAGCACGTTGAGCATGGTCAGCCGGGTCGCCGACTCGAGCGGAGCGGTGAGCCGTCCTGCCAGCTCGCGAGCTTCGTCGCCGCCGGCTTCGGCGGCCACCCCGAGTTCGCGGCGGAGGGTGTCGACGTACGGGGTGAGGTCCATGACGCCATCATGGCACCACAATGGCGCCAGGTGCAAGCGGTGAGGCGACATCTCTGGGGCCGCATCTGACACAACCATCCTGACCTGCGAAAATATGCTGGCACCTGCCTGAGCGACTGTGGCTCCATGCGTGTACATGTGCGCTTGTGGGGATGGAATGGCACCGGGCGACGCCACCCGGTGCCACCCGGTGCCATCGTGTCTCATCTGCGCCACTCAAACTTTTCTGACACGGACTCGTGTGACTGAGCGGGCGAAGTCGGCACTATTCGCCAAGTGCAGTGCCACGCAGTTCGCCTGCCTTTTGGCGCATGCTCTGCCGCTCGGATTCCGTCAGGCGCGCAGGATCGAGGTCGGGCACCTCGAACCGGCCGGTCAAGCATGCGCAGGGGGCAGGCCGCCCGGCGGATGTCGTCCAGCTCCGCCCCGTCGTGCCACGCCCAGGCAGCCCTGACCCCGCGGCCGCCGACCGCCCGGACAGCAGCCGGGCCCCGTGGTCCGGACGGCCGTCCGGCGCAGTAGCCGTGTTACCCGCAGAACACCTGCACCTTGGCGTCGGGGTCCTCCACGTCGATGTTGAGGTCGTCGAGCTGCTCGATGAGCTCCTCGAGGTGCTGCGGCTTGAGCTCAGTGAGGTCGATCGGTACTCCTGACTTGTTCAGCTCCGCGTTGACCTTGGTGAGCGAGTTGGGCTGGTGACGAGACGGGCCCGCGGCGCCGGGCCGGACGGTCGGCGCGTTCCCCGTCGTCGCATGGGTCACCGACGCCGCACCCAACCCTCCCGAGCCCGGCCTGAGGACACCCGCCTGAGCGCCGGCCGATGAGCCGCCAACCCTGCGATTTCCGGAATCCGTAACACGATCCGAGAATTCACCGCGCGGCATTGCCTTTACCTCACGGTAACTCGTATTGTCGGGGCCATGGCAGCACGAGACACTCTCGTCGGCCGCCGCCACGTCGATTTCGGTCGACTGGCCAGCGGTCTCTGTACAGCCGACTCGGCGTGACAGCCTCGGCCGACTGCCGTCCGACCAAGCGGTAATCCGGCACCTGAACGCCATATCGCCACCGGATCGTCCGGTGCTTCCTCGTGCCCTCACCTGCTGTCGCCTGCAGGCCTGTTGAGCGGGCCGGCTCAGCGTCGGCAACCAGTTGCCGCTCCGGGGGAAGCGCGGTGGGGGGCCCTGGGAGACCGGAACACCGGATCCGGATTCCTCTCGAGTATTTCCGTCGATGCTCCGTATTCGCATGCGCAGGCACGGTTCGCATTCGCATGCGCGGCCATAGTTCCGCGTTTCCGATACAGGCCTGCGAGAAATTCGGAGTATTCCCATTCACGGCACCCCTGTGTCCACTTCGTGATGCGCAGGGCGCCAAAACAGGAGTGAATATCGATGAGTCATACCAGCCAACCGCAGGTCGGGCGGCGTAATTTCCTCGCGGGTGCCGCCGCGGTGGCCGCCTCCGCGGCCGTCCCCGGCGTCGCCGGGCTCGCGGCCGCCAATACGGCGGCAGCAGCCAGCCGTCCGAACATCCTGCTCATCGTCACCGACGATCAGCCCAAGCACACCGAATGGGCACTGCAGAAGACCACCGCGTGGCTGGCCGATCAGGGCGTGCAGTTCACCAACGGCCACGTCACCACACCGCTGTGCGCGCCCTCACGGTCGTCCGTCTTCTCCGGCCGTTACGCCCACAACCACGGTGTCCGCAACAACCAGGCCTCGTACCAACTGGACCAGAGCACCACCATTCAGCGCTATCTGAAGCAGGCGGGCTATCGCACCGGTCTGTTCGGCAAGTACCTCAACTCCTGGACGCTGTCCCAGAATCCGCCGCACTTCGAGGACTTCGCGCTGCTGCAGCCGGGCTACGTCGACGCCCAGTGGAACGTCAACGGCACCGTTCAGACGATCAACGGCTACACCACCGACATCGTCAAGAACCGGACCCTGAACTTCATCGACAAGGCCGCCACCGATTCCCGTCCCTGGTTCGCATACGTCACGCCGTACGCCTCGCACGGCCCGCGTACGCCCGAGGCCAAGTACGCGGGCACGGCCGTGCCGGACTGGCACGGACGGCCCTCCGTGCCCGAGAACAACCGGGACGACAAGCCGGCGTACATCAGGAACGCGACCGGGACGCTCGCAGAGGGCAAGACGATCCGCGCGGAGCAGCTGCGGACCCTGCTGTCGGTCGACGACGCGGTGCAGGCGTTCAAGGACAAGCTCCAGGCGCTCGGCCAGCTGGACAACACTCTCGTGATCTACATCGGTGACAACGGCTTCAGCTGGGCCGATCACGGCTGGACCAAGAAGTCGGTGCCCTACCGCCCTGCCCACGAGGTGCCGTTCTACCTGTCCTGGCCGGCCGGCGGCCTGGGCACCGGGACCACCGACAACCGCATCGTCGCCAACATCGACATCGCCCCCACCATCCTCGACGCGGCCGGGATCACCCCGACCCACTCGGTGGACGGCAAGTCGCTGCTGTCCGGCTTCAACCGCGACCACCTGCTGGTGGAGTGGTGGGAGCAAGGCACCAACGCGGGCGGTCCGCCAACCTGGGCCTCATACGTCGCAAAGGACAAGCAGTACACCGAGTACTACGACCTGAACACCGACACCAACGGCACGGTGTCCGGCACCGGGCAGGTCAGGTTCCGGGAGTACTACGACTTCGCGGGCGACCCGTACCAGCTCACCAACAAGCTGTACCAGGCCACCCCCAGCGACGAGCAGAACCTGGGCATCCCCGCGCTGGCCTCCCAGCTCGCGGCCGACCGCACCAGCTAGTCACCAGCTGTAGCTGGTCAGCACACCGTCCGCCGCCCGCCCGGACACCCGGGCGGGCGGCCCGATCCCCCAGGAGACGCCATGCCCTCCTGCTGCACCCCCGGCCACGGCCACGACCCGGTCACTCTCACGATCGCCCCGCCCCCGGCCCCTGTCCGGAGTCCGGCAGCGCTCAGGGCCGCGAAGCAGCTCCTCAGCCTTCCCGGCGGCCGCTTCCTCATGGGCACCGACGTCCCGGACGGTTTTCCGGCGGACGGCGAGGGCCCTGTCCATGAGGTGACCGTCGGGGCCTTCCGCATCGCGCCCGCGACCGTGACCAACGCACAGTTCTCCTCCTTCGTGAAGGACACGGGCTACGTCACGGAGGCGGAGGAGTTCGGCTTCTCGTATGTCGTCGATGTCTTCCTCGACGGCCAGGCAGCGATCGAGTCGCAGGCCGTACCGGGAACTCCCTGGTGGCGAGCGGTATCCGGTGCGAACTGGCGCCGACCGACAGGCCCCGGCTCATCGTTCGCGGACCGGCAGAACCATCCCGTGGTCCACGTGTCCTGGAACGACGCACAGGTGTACTGCGCCTGGTCCGGAACCCGGCTGCCGACCGAGGCCGAGTGGGAGTACGCGGCCCGCGGCGGACTGGAGCAGGCCCGCTACCCGTGGGGGGACGAACTGACCCCCGGTGGGCGGGACATGTGCAACATCTGGCAGGGCGACTTCCCCGTCCGCAACACCGGCCCGCACGCCCGGACGGGCACCGCGTCGGCCAAGTCGTACCGGCCCAACGGCCACGGCCTGTACAACACGGTGGGCAACGTCTGGGAATGGTGCGCCGACTGGTTCAGCCCCGACTTCCACCGGACCGGGCCGCGCGAGGATCCGACCGGCCCGGCCACCGGAACCGCCCGCGTCATGCGCGGCGGCTCCCACATGTGCCACGACTCCTACTGCAACCGCTACCGCGTCGCCGCCCGCAGCTCCAACACACCCGACAGCTCCACCGGCAACATCGGCTTCCGCGTGGCGGCGGACGCGGGGGACAGCCCGGACCGCTGTCCGTCAGTTGCACTCGCGTCACGCAAGAAGATTTTGCCTTCCTGGCCGCGCCGCGAGGGCGAAGTACGGGACTGCCACCGTCCGCCTTAAGTCGAACCAAGCTCAGCCGACACCACGATGGGCGGCCCACAATGCCCCGGCACGGCTGGCAGCGTCGGCAACCAGGGCCGCCAGTTCGGGTTTGTCGGGGACAGGGAACGAGACGTATGCGCCCCGACCACCACCGACTGGTCGGCCATAGGCCTTTGCGGCGAGGTGACCGTCCGGGAGGAGCCGGACGTTGAGTGTGGTCAGCATGAACGCTTCACCGCGTCGAGTGTCCGTCCAGCGGAGCGCCTGGGGGATCGTGACATTGATCGCCAGAGCACTCACTTCCAGGTCTCTGCTCATGGACGGATGATCTCACGCGAGTCACCGCAGGCGGCCGCCACCGGCTTGTGTAGCAGGGAGTTTGATCACGACTCGATATGCGCCCTAGCTCCCCTAAATCCTGAGTGAGGTTGCTGCACCATGCGGTTGCAACAGTCAGCTGCGGCTGCCGGAGGCGGTGTCCGACGACAGCCGCTGGGCCAGGTAGATCGGTATGACGGACAGCAGGACGAGGACGGCGGCGACGACGTTGACGACGGGGGCCTGTTGGGGTCGGGCCATGTTGGAGAAGATCCAGACGGGGAGCGTCTGGACGCCGGGGCCCGCCGTGAAGGTGGTCACCACGATTTCGTCGAAGGACAGCGCGAAGGCCAGCAGCCCGCCCGCGACCAGCGCTGAGCGCACCAGGGGGAAGGTGATGTCGACGAAGGTACGGAAGGTGTGCGCGCCCAGGTCCATGGCGGCTTCCTCGTACGAACCGGACATCCGGCGCAGCCGGGCGATCACGTTGTTGAAGACGACCACGATGCAGAAGGTGGCGTGGCCGACGATCACCGTGAACATCCCGAGTCCCACGCCGAGGGGTTCGAGCACCGTACGGAAGGCGGAGTTGAGCGCGACGCCGGTGACGATGCCCGGCAGTGCGATCGGCAGGACGACCACGAAGGAGATGGCCTCGCGGCCGAAGAACTTGTAACGCTGCACCGCGAAGGCGATGAGCGTGCCGAGCACGAGCGCGATCACGGTGGCGCCGAGTCCGGCTTTGACCGAGGTCCACAGCGCGTTGCGGGCGCCGGTGCTGTGCCAGGCCACGGCCCACCAGTCGAAGGTGAGGCCGGGGGGCGGCCAGCCCGAACTGCGGTCCGGGTTGAGGGAGTTGACCAGAACCAGCAGCAGCGGGATGTAGATGACCGCGAAGCCGACTCCGGCAGCTATGCGCAGGGTGATGCGCGCGGGGCGGGAGAGGTTCATCGTGCAGGACTCCACTGTGCGTTCGCGTACAGATCGGATCGGATCAAAGACTGCTGAGTGCTCCGGTACGGCGCACGGCGAGCAGATAGAGGACGATGATCACTACGGGCACCGTGCCGAGCGCGGCGGCCAGCGGCGGGTCCAGGGTGATGTTGGAGTAGATGAGATTGCCGATGAGCTGGCTCTTTCCGCCGACGATCTGTACGGCGATGTAGTCGCCGAGGCTGAGCGAAAAGGTGAAGACCGAGCCGGCGGCGATGGACGGCAGGATGATCGGCAGCACCACGGAGCGGAAGGTTCGTCCGGTCCGGGCGCCGAGGTCGGCGGAGGCGTCCAGCAGGTTGGCGGGTATCTGCTCCAGTCCGGCGTGGATCGGCAGGATCATGTAAGGGAGCCACAGGTACGTCAGTACGAGGACGGTGGCGGTAAGTCCGTAGCCGGGGCCGTCGAGCCCGAACGGCTTCAGCGCCCAGTCCAGCAGACCGCCTTCGGCGAGGATGAGCCGCCAGGCGTACGCCTTGACCAGATAGCTCGCCCAGAGCGGGGTGAGGATCGCGACGATCAGCAGGGGCCGCCACTTGGGGTTCGCGATCCGGGCCGTGTAGAAGGCCACGGGGAAGGCGATCAGTACGCAGAGGGCGGTGACCGCGAGGGCGACGCCGAGACTGCGCAGGGCGACCTGCCGGTAGACGCCGGTGGTGAACAGCGCGGTGAAGTTGTCCGTGTTCCAGACCTTCACCACGTCGGAGGTGAAGGAGTCGGTCGTCCAGAACGCGGACATGAACAGTGCGGCCAGGGAGCCGAGGTAGGCCAGGACCAGCCAGGCCAGCGGTGCGGTGAGGAGCAGGGACAGCCGCAGCTTGGGATGGCGGTGCAGAGTCCCGGCAAGCCGCCGGACGAATCCGGCGGCCGGCACGGTGTTCTTCATTAATGCTTAGCCCTTGATCTCGGTCCAGGCCTGGGCCCACTTGGCGTACGGCACGCACTTGACGTCCGTACGTTCGTCCACGCACTCCTCGATGGGCGTGGTCCAGAAGTGGACGTCCTGCCAGTACAGTGCGTCGGTTGCGTGATAGGTGGTGCAGAAGTTCTTGTCCGCGGTGTAGTCGCACGCCTTTTCGTTGGACGGGGCCTCACCGAAGTACTCGGCGACCTGCGCGTTCACCTTGGGTGAGATGATCCAGTTCGTCCACTTGTAGGCGCAGTTGGGATGCTTCGCCTTGGCGGAGATCATCCAGGTGTCCGACCAGCCGGTGGAGCCCTCGTCCGGCAGGACCGCCTTGACGGGCGCCTTCTCGGCCTGGGCGGCGTTCAGGATCACCTGCCAGGTGGTGCCGATCACCGAGTTGCCGCTCTTGAAGGCGGATATCTCCTTGAGGTAGTCGCTCCAGTACTCGCCGACGTTGACGTTCTGCTCCTTCAGCAGGCTGACGGCGGCGTCGAACTGCGTCTGGTCAAGGGCGTACGGGTCCTTGATGCCGAGCGAGGGCGCGGTTGCCTTCAGGTAGAGCGCCGCGTCCGCGATGTAGATCGGCGAGTCATACGCGGTGACCTTGCCCTTGTACTTCGAGGACTTGTTGAAGACGGCGGACCAGGACGTGGGGGCCGGGGAGACCTCCTTGGTGTTGTACATCAGGAGGTTGGCGCCGCGGCCGTGCGGGATGCCGTAGGAAACGCCCTCGACCGAGTTCCACTGCTGGTTCTTGAGGTCGAAGGTGACGTCCTTGTAATTGGGCACCAAGTCAGTGTTGACAGGCGCGGCGTCGCCGGACGCGATCAGCCGCAGCGACGCGTCGCCGGAGGCGGAGACTGCGTCGTACTGCCCCGTCTTCAT
Source organism: Streptomyces sp. NPDC057136 (assembly GCF_042670885.1). Classification (NCBI taxonomy): domain Bacteria; kingdom Bacillati; phylum Actinomycetota; class Actinomycetes; order Kitasatosporales; family Streptomycetaceae; genus Streptomyces; species Streptomyces sp. NPDC057136. Next base: position 94,004 of record NZ_JBHUUV010000013.1, on the reverse strand, counting down.
CAGGCTGACCATCTCGTCGGACGTACCTGCGGTCTTGGTGTTGACCTGACATCCGGTCTGCTTTTCGAAGTCGGTGACCCAGTCGACCTTGGGGTCGTTCGAGCCGTCCTCGGCGTAGCCGGCCCAGGCGATCAGGTTTACCTCGCCCTCCGTCTTGCCGAGGGTCTTCTGCGCGGTGAGCTCCGGTGGGGTGAAGCCGCTGGTGCCGGGCGAAGAGTTGGCGGTATCCGAGGAACCGCAGGCGGTGGCGAGGAGCAGGACACCGACAGCGGCGGCCGCTGCTCGGGACGTTCGGTTCAGACGCACGGGGATATCTCCACAAGTGGGGGACGGGGGATGGGGCGTGCGGGGGGTGGTGGTGCGTTTACCGGGCCTCAGGGACCCGGAAGTTGTGGCGTTGGTGCCACCGGAGCGTGACCCGGGAGCCGCGGAAAGCGGCGACGTCCTCGGATGAGGTCTCCAGGTTCTGCTGGAGGGCGGTGAGCCGGCCGCCTGCGTCGAGATCCACCAGGAAACGAGTCGCGTCCCCCAGGTAGACGACCTCCGCCACGGTGCCGGTGGCGGTGGAGTGCTCCGGCTCGTACGCGGCTGTGGACCCCGGGCTCTCGGCGAACAGACGGATCTTCTCCGGCCGGACGCTGTAGGTTCCCCGGGTGCCCACGACCTGCTCCGCGGCCCGGTCCTTCAGCAGGTTCGACGTACCGACGAAGCCCGCGACGAAAGCGGTGGCGGGCCGTTCATAGATCTCGGCCGGGGTGCCGACCTGTTCGATGCGGCCCTGGTTGAACACGGCGATCCGGTCGCTCATCGTCAGCGCTTCCTCCTGATCGTGCGTGACGAACACGAAGGTGATGCCGACCTCGCGCTGGATCGCCTTGAGCTCGACCTGCATCTGCTCGCGCAACTTGAGGTCGAGCGCGCCGAGCGGCTCGTCGAGCAGCAGTACCTTCGGTCGGCCGACCAGTGCCCGGGCCAGCGCCACGCGCTGCCGCTGGCCGCCGGAGAGCTGGGACGGGCGGCGCGAGCCGAACTCCGCGAGCCGGACGCTCGCCAGCGCCTCCCGGGCCTGCTTCGTACGCGCGGCCTTGGCCACCTTGCGGACCTTGAGGCCGTAGGCGACGTTCTCTTCCACGGTCATGTGGGGGAAGAGCGCGTAGTCCTGGAAGACGGTGTGGACGTCCCGCTCGAAGGGGGCCAGGCGGGTGACATCGGAGCCGGCGAGCTCGATGGTGCCGCTAGTGGGGGCCTCGAAGCCGGCGATCATCCGGAGCACGGTGGTCTTGCCCGAGCCGGAGGGGCCCAGCATCGAGAAGAACTCGCCATCTGCGATCTCCAGATCGACTCCGGCCACGGCATCGGTCCGGCCGAAGGACTTGCGCAGGCTCTGGAGCCGGATGGCTTTCCCCTCCATGGGTGGGAACCTTTCTGGGGAGTCGGACGTTAACGCTAAACATATTAAGTCATAGTTCTAATTTCAATACCCGGCTAAGGTAAAGCTTTGGGGCAGCCAGCGAGGTGGTACTCGTGAACCGTGACAAACCCGGCGTCCGTAGAGCCGTCTTCACACCCGTCGACACCCTGGCCCGGGTGGATGCCGTGGTGCGGCGGCTCGGTGACGCCATCGACCTCGGGCTACTGGCCGATGGCGAGCAGCTACCCGGCGAGACCGACCTCGCCGCGCAGTTCGGCGTCTCCACCGTGACCTTGCGCGAAGCCCTCATGGCGCTGCGGCAGCAGGGCCTCGTCATCACTCGCAGAGGCCGTGGCGGAGGCAGCTTCGTCACCGTGCCCGACGGGCCGGCGGAAGACCGGCTGCGCGCCCGGCTCTCCGACTGGAGCACCGAGGAACTCCGCGATCTGGCTGACCACTGGGCAGCCGTCTCGGGTGCCGCCGCCCGGCTCGCCGCCCAGCGCACCGACCCCGAGGATCTGCGGCAATTGCGCAGGTCTCTGGGAGAGTTGGCGGAGGCCGAGGGCACGGCGGCGCGCAGCCGTATCCTCGGGCGCATCCATGTCGAGCTGGCCGCGGCAGCCCAGTCCCCCCGGCTGACCAGGGAAGAGGTAACTTTCCGGACTGAGTTGGGGGCGCTGCTGCGTCTCGTTCTCGGCGAGGACGAGTGCCTCAAGGACCTTGCGGACCGTCACCGCGCTGTAATCTCCGCCGTGCATGATGGTGCGGGCGAGCGTGCCAGGGCTCTGGCCGAACAATGCGTGCAGACCTCCATGGCGCGCCTGATCGAACTCCGCCTCGGCTCTGCCGACGGCGAGCGCGGTCCCTGTCCGAAAGAGGGCTCCCATGAGTCGCAATCCCCATCTCGCAAGAGCCGGAGCGGCAGTTCTTGACGGGATGACGGTCGCCGATGTGGCCACCCGCGTCAGTGACGCCCTCGAAGGAGTCTTCGAAGCCGTGGGCCGAACCACTGCGGACTCGCAGGCGGTGCTCGCCTCGGCCGTGCGGGACGGCCGCCGTCCCGTGTCGGCCGATCTGGCCGCCCTCCGTCCCGGCCTGCACACCTGCCTCACCCAGTACGACCTGGTCTCGGGGATCGGCTTCGTGGCGACGCCCGGACTGCTCGACGACGTACCGGCGTGGCTGGAGTGGTGGCAGACCAGCGCGGCCGGGGCCGTCCGCCCGCTGCTGCTCGACCTGGACCCGGACCACTCGGCGTATCACGACTACACCCAATGGGACTGGTTCTCCCTGCCCCACGACACCGGACAGCGGGCGGTCGCGGGACCTTATGTCGACTACCTCTGCTCCGATGAGTACAGCCTCACCCTCGCCGCGCCGGTGACGGTCGAGGGCCGCTTCATGGGGGTGGCCGCGGCCGACGTCTATCTGCGGCGCTTCGAAGCGGTCGCCATGCCTCTGCTCCAACGCCTGCCGGGTCCTGCCCGCCTGGTCAACGCGCGCGGCCGGGTCACCGCCTCGACCGACCCCCACCACTTGGTCGGATCACTCACCAAGGACCCGAACTTCGCGGCGGTACTGGCCGGACCGACAGGCGGCGCCGAACACGGCGGGCTGCAACTGCGGCCCTGCGACGGTGTCCCCCTCATTCTGGTGACGGCGGCACCCCCGGCAGAACGCCCGTAAGCGTCTCTGGAACTCTTAAGGATCCTGAGTTATCGCGTAGCCCCAAGGGGTGGAAGCCACAACGAGCGCGGACGAGTCCGGGCCGATCCCGTGTTGCAGAACCCGTATGCGTCGCCGCCGGCTGCGGCGTTGCCAGCATCTGGCTTGTGCGGACCCTTGCGGACTCGCACACCCGGGGGTTGCTGCCCCGTCGGACGCCGAGCCGAGCATCTCGAAGCCGCGATGTCGGCGACGGGGGCCGCGCGCATTTCAAGCACGCGGCGGGTTCGTCCGGTAAAACGGCGATTCATATAGAAGGTTACGGCCCACTCGGGGATGGCTTCATCGAGGATCCCGAAGCCAACCGGGCAACTGTTAGAGACCCCTCCTACAGCCCATTGATCGCAACTGAAGACGCTGTGCGGGCTGACCGACAAGGGCACCAAGGGCAAGCGGGCCCGCAGGGTTCCGATCGTCGAGGAGATCCGACCTCTCGTCGCCCAGCGCATCCTGTCCGCCGGCCCCGACCCCGTCGCCCGCCTGTTCACCGGCCCACGCGGCGGACGCATCTCCACCGCCGTCCTGCGCGACGCGACCCGCTGGGACGATGTAGCCACCGCACTCGGCTACGAGCACCTGCGCCGCCACGACCTCCGGCACACCGGCCTGACCTGGTTCGCCGACGCGGGAGTCCAGATCCACGTCCTGCAACGCATCACCGGCCATGGATCGCTGACCACCACCCAGCGCTACCTCCACCCGGACATACACAAAATCACGGCCGCTGAGCCGCACTCTCCGCACATCTCAGCGTGCTGCGTGCCCCGCGCACCCTGCCGAGCCCGATCGCGCTCACCCGCTGACACCGGTCAAGGAACGCCGGTCCCCAACTGGTCCCCAAAAATGATCAAGGGCCGGTTTCGGATTGCTCCGAAACCGGCCCTGACCTCGACTCTCTCGAGTCGGGACGACAGGATTTGAACCTGCGACCCCTTGACCCCCAGTCAAGTGCGCTACCAAGCTGCGCCACGTCCCGATGCGTTTCCTCCCGGTGCCCCGGGCGGCTGCGCATGAGAAACATTACCTCACTCCGAGGACCGCAATGACGCCCGTGCCTGCTGGGCGCGGGCCGCGAGGCCCTCGGCTCCGCACGCCGTGGCCATCTTCTGGGCTCTGGCCAGTTCCCGTGCGGAACGGATCGCCACCCCGTAGTCGAGCCGGGCCAGGGCGTGCTCGTACGCCGAAGTCGTCGGGGACGCCTCCAGATAGCGGACGGCTTCGGACAACAGGTGCTCCGCCTCCTCCGGCGGCGCGAAGAGGGCGACGCAGCGCAGAGCCTCGCCGATCGCCGTGTCCGTTCCGAACCGCTCGGCGTGGACGCGGGCACCGGCGGCGAGCCGGGCGCCGCGTACCGGGTCCACGTCGACCAGGGCGCGGGCGAGGTCGCAGGCCCAGGGCGCCCAGATGACGTTGAAGCGCTCGCGTGTCTCCAACGCGGCACCCGCGGCTTCGAGTTCGGCGATGGCCTCCTTCGTACGGCCTTCGGCGAGCAGCAGCCGGCCCCGGACGCACGGGCCGTCGGGCAGCACCATGGCGCTGGGGTAGGGCGCAGCGAATTCGTACCGGTCGGCGACCAGCCGGGCCTCTGATATCCGGCCGCGGGCGAGGAGGGTATCGATGAGCAGACAGGCCGCGTCCCAGTGGACGGGCAGCCCGCTGCCGACACGGTCGGCGAGGCGCAGCCCCTCACGGAGGAACCCCTCGGCTTCGGCGAGGCGTCCGCGACGGCGGTGGACGAGTCCGAGGAGTGTGTGGGCGAAGGCGAGGTGCGCACCGCTCCAGCCGGAGATCTCGAAGGCGCGCACGGCCTCGCCGAACAGTTCCTCGGCCCGGTCGAGCTGGTCCGTGAACGCGCAGGTGATGCCGATCAGCGTGGGGAGTTCGAATCCCCACTCCGTGTCGGTCCAGCCGAGACCGCGGGCCGGATGTCCATCGACGAGGGCGCGTTCGCAGAGGTCGACGACGAGTTGGGCGTTCTCACCGCGGAGCATGGCGTCGAAGGCGCGCAGGATGAGCAGGGCCCGTTCGGAGTTGTCCCGGCCGGTGAGGTGGTCCGCGTTGCGGGAGAGCCTGCGTGAGCGGGCGGGACCGTCGTCCTCGACCGCCTGCATTCCTTCCCACAGGAAGTGCCCGGCCTGCAGTCGCATCAGACCGGGGCCCGGGGCGGTACGGGATGCCTCGGCGGCGAGTGAGATCGCCGCTTCCTTCAGCTGGTTGTTGTGGGCGAGCGCGGCCGCGAGCCGGAACGTGGCGTCGATCCGCAGGTCGTCGTCGAGCCCCGGCATGTCGAGTGCCGCGCGAAGATGCTGCACCGTGGTGGGCGGCGAGCTGAGCAGTGTGGCGCAGCCCAGTTCGTACAGGAGTGCCGCCTTGTCCTGCGGGTGCGGAGGTTCCTCCAGGGCCCGTTCGAGGCAGCGCCTGGCCGCTTCGGGGGCGCCGACCGCAAGGTGCTGGCCTGCGGCTTCGCGGAGCTGAGCGACCAGTTCCTGATCGTCGTCCGGGTGGACTTCGAGCAGGTGACGGGAGGCCGCGGCGGCGCCGAGACCGGCCCGGGTGATGGCCCAGGCGGCCCTGCCGTGGAAGGCGGTGCGCGTGGCCGGCGGGATCGAGCGGTACACGGCGGTGGCGATCAGCGGATGGACGAACTCCAGCGGGTCGAAGCCGCTGACGATACGGGCGTCGCGCAACCGTGCGGTGCAGTCCGCAGCCTCCGCCGAGCTCATTCCGGCGAGGGTGGCGGCCACTTCCTGGGAAATGTCCGTACCGAGGACGGCGGCGGCCCAGGCGAACCGGTTGGCGTTGGTGCCCAGCCGTTCGAGCCGGGCGACGAGCCCGCTGCCGCGCGCCGAGGCACCCAGCTCGCGCAGCATTCCGGCGGATTCCTCGACCGGTGGCAGTTCACGGTCCTGCACCTTGGCGACGAGTTCGACGGCCTCGTACGGGTTGCCACCGGTGACGGCCCACACCTCGCGGCAGAAGGGGTCGTCGGCATGCTCGCCGAGGCCTGCTCGGACGAGTTCGGCCGTGGCGTCCGGGGTGAGCGCGCGCAGGGCGACGCGGACGAGGCCCTTGTGTCCCACGGGCTCGGCGTGTGCGGCGGTCTGGGCCGCGTTGCGTTCGGCCAGCTCCTGCGGGCGGTGGGCCTGGACGACGAGGACCGGCAGTTCACCCAGGCGCGCGGTGAACGAGGCGAGCCAGGCGAGGGATTCGCCGTCGGCCCAGTGGGCGTCGTCCACCATGAGCAGCAGCGGCCGGTGGCTGAGCCGCGAGGCGAGCCGGCCCACGACGAAGTCGAGGCCGTCCCGGACACCCTGCGGGTCCGGCTGCGGGCCGGTCGGTTCGGCGAGGCCGAGCGCGGGCGCCGTGGTCTCGTACCAGTCGCCGAACAGGGCCCGCGTCTCGTCCTCGGGGAACTGGTCCAGCGCGGGCTGCAGCAACTGGCGTACGACATGGAACGGTACGGAGGTGACGGTCTCGCCACCGCGGGCGGACCAGATGGTGCAACGGCCGACTGCCATCGAGCGGACCTCGGCGAGCAGCGCTGTCTTGCCGATACCCGCCTCGCCGCTGAACACCAGCAGCCCGCCGGACGCCTGGCCGCCACACAGGGCGTCCACGGCTTGTGCGGCAGCGGCGAGTTCCGGTTCGCGCTCGTACAACGGCCGGGACGGCTTCATGCCTACCCTTCCCCAAAGTCCAGCAATGACGACTGCCGAGCCTAGTCGCGCGCAGTGCCTCGCGGACAGGGTTCTGAGAGTTCTTCGCAGGTGCGAGGCACAATCGGAGGGTGGACGAGACTCGCAGGGACCGTGATTCCGAAGGCCGGGCGCGCAGTGCACGCCCCCGGGACGGACTGGGGCGCCCCCTGCCCTACGGGGCTCCGGGGGTGGAGCGGCAGCCCGAGGGCGTGGTGCGCACCCCCGAGGAAACGGTGCGGGAGGCTCAACGGCTGCTGGACGCGGGCATGCCGTTCCATGCGCACGAGGTGTTCGAGGACGCCTGGAAATCGGGCCCGGACGCGGAGCGCGAGCTGTGGCGCGGCCTGGCCCAGCTCGCCGTGGGCCTGACCCACTCCGCCCGGGGCAACGCGTCGGGCGGAGCGAGGCTGTTGCGACGCGGAGCGGCCGCGGTCTCCGCCTACCGGGACGCGCCTCCGCACGGCCTCGGCATCGGCCCCCTGATCACGTGGGCCGAGGAACTGGCCGACCGGGTGGAGGCGGAGAGCCCGAAGGCGGTGGACGCAGCCGCGGAGGCACCCCGGCTACGGCCGTAGACCCCCCGGTGCCGTCCCCGGGCGAAACGGTGAACGATTACGATCCGTCGTCATGAGCACTTCTGACGGGGACCAGCACGAAGAGCAGGACCAGGGCACGGACGCGGACGCACCGATACCCGAACCGGACGCCACCGACCGCAGACTGACACCACGTCAGGCCCGCCACCTCCGGATCGCCCTCTCATCGGTGGGCATGGCGGCCATGGCCGTGGTCCTGGGCCTACGCATCGCGAGCCGGTCCTCCGTCCTGGTCGTCGGCGTATACGGGCTGGCGCTCATCCTCTGCGGAATCGTGATCGAACTCAGCAGAAACGGCCGCACACGCCTGGCCACCTGGCTCCTGGGCACCGGCCTCACCGCCGCGGTGGGCGCGGACTGGCTGCTGATCCCCTGAGACCCGCTCTCCTAAAGCGGGTGTCGCAGGTTCGAATCCTGCCGGGGACAGAGAGAAACACCTGCCCAGAGGCCCTTCCGTCGGACGGACGGAAGGGCCTTCGCACTCGCAGCACAGGCTTGGCGCCTTGGCACCACCACAGGGGCGCGATAGGCGGCGGGCCCCGAGTTCTGTCACTGGCTGGTCAACCACCCCCACAAAAGGCCCACCAGTGTCCTCAGCGCGACACCAGCCATCCACCGCACAACGAGCGCGACCATGCACCGCCTGAGCCTTGGCGTGCGCCACACGTACCGCGCTTTACGACAGAGAATGCGCATTGCCTGTCCCATCCGTGGACTTGACCAACCAAGCGATCGGTCAGACGCCACCAGACCTGTCCGGCTCGGGGTTCGGCGAGAAGCGACTCCCGCCGAACTGCAGGTATGTGGTGGTCAGACAGGCAAGGAATAGGGTTCGTAGAAGGTTCGGAACGAACGGGGAATGGCATGGTTGACATCCCGGCTGCAACCTCGCGCCTGGCCGAGGAGCTGAGGGCAAATCGGCAAGCCTCCAGACTCACGTTCGGTCAGATCATCCAGCACAGCAAGCGGCAATCTCCTCCCATCTCCCTGAACAAGAGCACTCTCAGCGCGTGGTTCAACGGTCAGAGTGTTCCGCGGGCCGGGCAGGCTTTCACCTTCCTGACCGAACTCCTCGATAGCCGCACCAGTTCGAGGCCAGATCCACGCTCCCGTGCTCGGTGGGAGAATCTGCGCCAAGCGGCCGAGCGAAGCAGGCCCTCAGCTCGCCGCGACGGTGCGGCGTCCGGGCCCCGCACGCAGAAGCAGTGCGGCGACAAGCCCCGCAGCGCAAGGCCGCTGCGCATAGGTCTGGTCCCCGACACAGCCGATGTGCTCATCAAACGGGCACAACGCGAGGCCCTGGCACGCGCTCTGGAGGGCCCCGAGGATAGAGACGTCGTCTCGGAAGCAGCTGGCGCAATGGTCAGAGGGCGCGTGATCACAGGAACCGGAGGCGTCGGTAAAACCTGTCTGGCCGCCGACTACTGCCACCGCGCCGCCGCCGGGACAGATGCTGGAGTCGACGTACTGATATGGGTCACGGCGAACACCACGCCTGCCGTGACCGGTGCCTATGCCCAGGCAGCCCGCGATCTTGAGCTGGTATCCAGTAACGAGAACACCGCTTCGGCCGCTGAGCAGTTCCTCAACTGGCTCCGTGTCACGGATCGCAGCTGGCTCATCGTCCTCGACGACGTGCACTCTCCCGGCGCGCTGGACGGGCTGTGGGCGCCTCGGCGCACAGCCGGTCGCGGCAGGGTCATCGTCACCACCCGCAGCCGCGAAAGGGATCTCGCCACCGCAAGTGGTCATCCTCTCCTGCCTGTTGGCGTATTCACCCCCGAGGAATCCCTCACTCACCTGCGCAACACACTGCAACGGGCCATGCCCGCCGGTACGGACGTGGAGCTGGCAGGACTCGCCGATGACCTTGGCCATCTCCCCCTGGCGCTGTCGCGGGCTGCCGCGTACCTCGACTACGACGCATCGTGCAGTATCGACCGCTACCGACGCCGGCTCGCGGACCGCCGGCTTACCCTCGAACGACTGATCCCAGCCGTGCGCGGCAGCGCTACGACAAGCTCACTTGCAGCGCTGTGGGACATCTCAGTCGACCAGGCCGACCAGCACACCGGCTTGCTTGCCCGGCCAATGCTCGAGTTGGCCGCCGTCCTCGACGGGACAACCGGCATTCCCGCCGCGCTGTTCACCAGTGACGCCGCACGCGCTTGGCTGACCGAGCGGAGCAGAACAGACGGACCCGTCGACGAGCTCGATGCCGAGCACACCCTGGCAACACTGGACCGACTCCACCTCATTGATCACATCCCAGACGAGGGCTGCAATGACGCATGGTTGGTCCGCATGCACCAGCTCATCCAGCGGGCCGTACGCGAGCAGCAGCCTCCTGGTTCACCGCCCGACATCCGGACGCATCGCAGGAACGCCGTCCTGCCGGCGGCTGCTCACGCCCTGCTTAGCATCTGGCCCGACACCGGTCATAACCAGGACCACGCCCTGCGGCTGCGGGCTAGCGCCCGCTTGCTGGCCACCCACGATCAGGACGGCGAGAGCCACCCTCTGTGGCAGAACGACACCGCATACACCCTCCTGTTCCGGCTAGGCACGAGCGCGGGTGAATCTGGCGACGCTTCCTGGGCACAGGCCCATTTCGTCGCGCTTTGCTCCCTCGCCCACCAGCGCCTTGGAGCCGACCACCAGCACACCCTTGTCGCCCGAGGCGAGTTGTCCCGCTGGCAAAGCCAAGCTGGAGATCACGCTGGAGCAGTTCAGATCCTGGAAAGTCTTGAGGCGGATCACATCCGGTTGTTCGGCTACGAGGCTCCAGAGACACTCGTGACTCGTCACAACCTTTCCGTAGAGCGTGGTGCGGCGGGCGACACGAGCGGCGCCATCGCGGCCCTCCAGGAGATTCTCGCTGTCCGGCAACGCAACGGAGCGAGCCGTGGGGCGATACTCGCTACTCTCCACAACCTTTGTTATTGGAAGGGCGTCGCGGGTGACGCAGTAGAGGCTGCTGCCGCTTACCGCAGGCTGATCCCCCTCATGGAAGAGGAGTTCGGTGCCGATGCCGATGGCACCCTGACCGCCCGCCACAATCTGGCCCGCTTGCTGGGCGAATCAGGCAACGCTGCCGAGGCCGTCAGCCTGCTCGAAGCGCTGCTACCCGACCAGACACGAGCGCTCGGGTCCCGGCACCTGCGCGCGCTGACCACCAGGCAAAGTCTTGCCCGTTGGCAGGGAGAGGCGGGCGAGACGGATAAGGCCATCGACGGGTATCAGGCGCTGATCCCCGACATGGGTGAGGTCCTGGGACCAGACCATCCCGAGCTGCTCACCGCGCGCCACAACCTCGCCCGTTTGCGGGCAAGAGTCGATCCGGCCACCGCATCTGAGGACCTCACCGCTGTCATCGCGGACAGAACCCGAGTCCTCGGGCCTCACCACCCCGAAACACTCAGCTCCCGGCATAGCCACGCCCTGTGCTTGGGCTGGGCAGGAAAACCTCAGAAGGCTGTACAAGCACTGGAGGATGTCCTCCGTGATCAGCAGCGCCGTCTCGTGCCAGAAGAGGCAGATATTCTCAGCACCCGCCACAGCCTCGCCGTCATGCGTGCCTCTGCAGGAGCACCCCAGGCGGCCATCGCCGCACTGCAAGAGCTCCTCCCCGATCAGGAACGCGTCCTGGGCCCTGGCCACCTCCAAACCCTGACGACCCTCGATAGCCTTGGCAACTGGCTGGGCGCAACGGGCAACGCACAGTCGGCAGGCGACACCTACCAGGCCCTGCTGACCCACATCGAACGCCACTTTGGCCCTGATCACGTCGCCACATTGTCGGTACTGGACAAGCTCGCCATGTGGCGCGGACGCGCTGGCCACCCCGGTGAGGCCGTCCGCATCCTCACCCGGATGCTCACGGGCACACGACGCCTCGTAGACCCTGCTGATCCCATCATCCCCACCATCAGCAACAACATCGACTACTGGCTGAATCAGGCCGACAATGAGGAACACCACCATCAACGTTGAGACCCGCACCCACGGGTCCCCATGAAGCCGCAGTCGTGCCTTGAATTCGGGGGAGCTAGCCCCGCAAGGTCTCGGTCCACAGAACCGACATCAGCATCGGATGCTCCCGTTGCGACCCATGCACACGCCACCGCCTACCCTGATCGGTTCACGCCGATCCGCAGGTCTCGGTGCAGGGCGTCCACTCGCCGAGCATGCTCCAACAACGCGTCGTCGCCGACTCACTCACGACATCCATTCGCCCCGGCAGCCTGCACACCGCTACGGGATCTATCTCCTGAGCGCCTCCGGGATGTGGGTTTCCACGCTCACGACGTACGTCACGCCGACCAGCGCGGCAGGCCGGGTCCACGCCGCGAGGGAAGAAGGCCCGATCCCGAGCGCCCTCGAATGTCCGTCAAAGCGGATAAAGCCCAGGCTTCAGCGCCAGTCCGCACACGGTCCCGGCCCTCTAATCGTCATTGCCGCGGCGCCGGGCACGTGTCGGCGAGAAGCCCGTCACTGATAACTCAATCAACTCTCCGCGCCTCCAACACCCCTCACGAGGGAAGGGACCGCAAACGCCTGACCCAGCGCGGTGAGATGCGTGCACGATGCGTGAGCGGACAGTCCGGCACAGGGTGTCACGAGCCGGATGGGGTGCGACGCCGCAGGGCGCTGATCAGGCAGAACAGCACCATGCAGCAGGACGGAGCACCCCCGGCAAAGATTCGATCCCACTCCTGAAGCGGGTGTCGCAGGTTCGCAAGGTCAGCCCTGCCAGCCGCACCGTGCGTCCTCGCGGTCAGCCCGGCCTGAGACTCGGGCGCAGTCAGCCCTCAACGGTTTCGTCGTTCTCGGGATTTCCGTCGGGTGCCCGCTCAAGACCGCGCTGCCAGGTCTGGGCGACGAGGTCGTGTCCGAAGCTGTGATGGGGTTCTTCCGAGACGAGTACGAAGCCCTGCTTTCGATAGATCCTCCGGGCGGATCTAAGGACATCGTTGGTCCACAGGGTGATCACCTGGTACCCGGCCTCCCGCGCGAACCGCAGGCACTCCTCGACCAGCCGGGCTCCCAGGCCCAGGCCACGCGCCGCCGGATCGACAAGCAGCAGCCGCAGCTTCGCGGTCCGGTCGTCCGCGCGTACGCAGAAGACGCACCCGGCCCGCACCCCGTCGACCTCCGCGATCCACGCCGCCTGCCGCCCGGGCCTCTTCTCATTGGCGTAGTCCGCGACGATCTGAGCAACGAGGGCCTCGAAACTCGCGTCCCAGCCGAACTCGCGGTCGTAGAACTCGCCGTGCGCCTGTACCACCCAACCCAGGTCGCCGGGCTTCCCCAGCGGCCGAACGACCACTTCACGCTCCGTCATGGCAATCTCACTTCCCACCTACTGAAACGATCGTTTCAGTAGGCTAGCCCGGTGACCCGATCCGAGACAAACCCCTCCCCACGTCGGCAGGAACTACTGGAAGCCGCCTACGCCTATGCCCTGCGCAGCGGCCTCAGCGAGCTGTCCCTGCGCCCTCTCGCCGAAGCGATCCAGTCCAGTCCACGCGTGCTGCTCTACCTGTTCGGCAGCAAGGACGGCCTGATCCGCGCCCTGCTCGCGCGGGCCAGAGCCGACGAACTGGCGCTTGTCCAGGAGGTCGCCGACTCTCGCAACGAATCCGATGGGCTGCAGTCGGTCGCACGCCGGCTGTGGCGGTGGCTGTCGGACGACGCCCACCGCGGCCTGCTGACGCTGTGGGTCGAGAGCTACGCCCGCTCCCTCATCAACCCGGGCGGGCCGTGGACCGACTTCGCCCGCGACACGGTCGGAGACTGGCTGTCGCTGCTCGCCGCCTGTCAGCCCGGAGCGGTACGTGACACCGAAGCCGCACTCGCGCAGCGCACCCTCGTGCTCGCCGTCCTACGGGGAGCACTGCTGGACCTGCTCGCCACCGGCGACGCCGCCCGCACCACCGCGGCGGTGAACCTGCAGCTGGCCAGGTTGGAGTGACGCGCGGGTGTCGCGGGTTCGTATCCCGACGGAGCCGAACCCGAAGACCTCCGGCCGCACCTGCCGGAGGTCTTCGGTCACTACCTGCATCAGCAGGTCATGCCACCGCGGCATGCCTGCGCGCCGAGGACGTCTGGCAGCCGACGATTGCCGGGGCCTCACGGATCAGTTCGTCGTCGGTGAGCGCCTCCACCATGAACAGGGCGAAGTCGATCCGGCGCGTGAGGTTGTCGGCGAGGACCGGGTCGCCGACGCGTCGGCTCCAGACCGGCAGTCCTTGGCTTGTGCCCTCTTCGAGGTTGCTGCCGCGTACGACCGTCCAGCGGGTGTCGCTCGCGAACACCCGGCGGCATGCCTCCACTTGGTCGTCGATGTCCCCCACGCGGATCAGCCGTGCCAGCGGGCCGAAGATCTTGAGGAAGGCGCGGAGTTTCAGCGAGTACACGTCCTTGCCGTCGCGGGTGATGTGCCAGCCGCAGGAGAACACCAGCCGCGCCCCCGCCGGAGCGTGGTCGAGCACCGCCTGGGCCGTGCCGGTCGAGTAGCCGTGGACGCCCCACGGGGCCAGAACCGTCAGCACTCCGTCGCAGCCGGCGACCGCGCGTCCGATGGCCTCCCGGTCGTCCGTAGCTCCCGCGACGACGGTGATGCGCTCCGCGAAGTCCGCCAGCTTTCCGACGCTCTGCTCGCGGCACACCCCCACGACCTCGTAGCCCCGGTCCAGGGCGTGTTGGACCATGTACCGCCCGAGTTTGCCCGAGGCTCCGACGATGCAGACCTTCAACCGCCCCTGGTCGTCGGCCTTTTCCTGTGTCTGTCGCGTGTCCACGCGTGCCCCCTTCCAACGGCTGCCGGATGTTCCGGCAGGCCGTCACCACCCCATGCCACTGCCTTACACCTGTAAGGGAGTGCTGAGAGCTATTATCCTTACAGTTGTAAGGCCGTCAAGCGGAAGCGGCGGCGAGAGTGTCGGCAGGACTCACGAGGTGACAGGTGGCATCGACCCCTAAGGCAGATCAGAAGCGCCGTCGCTCCCTGAGCAGGGAACTCGTCCTCGATGCGGCCGTGCGCGTGGCCGACGAGCGCGGGGTCGCCTCGGTGAGCATGCGCAAGGTGGCCGAGCAGCTCGGGGTGGAGGCGATGTCGCTGTACCACCACGTGGCCAACAAGGACGAGATCCTCGACGGGATCGTCAATCTGGTCTTCGGCGAGATCGAGCTGCCTCATGACGCGGCCGACTGGAAGACCGCCATGCGCCGGCGCGCCGCCTCCGCCCGTATGGTGCTCTCGCGCCACACCTGGGCTCTGGGGCTGCTGGAGTCCCGGCGCAACCCCGGGCCGGCGACGCTGCGGCACCACGACTGGGTGATCGGGCGGCTGCGCGGCGCGGGGTTCTCGATCGGGGCGGCGGCACATGCGTTCTCCACCCTGGACAGTTACGTCTACGGGTTCGTCCTGCAGGAGTCGAGCCTGCCGTTCGATACGTCCCAGGATCTGGAGGACGTGGCGGAGAGCATCATCGAGCAGCTGCCCGCCGATGCGTATCCCCACCTCACCGAGATGATCACCGATCATGCCCTCCGGCCGGGATACGCCTACGCGAACGAGTTCACGCCCGGGCTCGACCTGATCCTCGACGGGCTGGAGAGGCTTTTGCTTACAGAGCGGTGATGCGCACCGTCGTGCCGTGCGGGTCTATGCGCTCCAGCCACCCCGCGCCCACATACAACGGACGGCCCGGCAGGGCGGGCAGCAGGAGTCGTTGCCGGTGGAGTTCGCGCCCGTCCTGGCTGACGACGAGGTGCGGGCGGGGCAGTCGGCGTCCGGTGCGCAGGACGAATCGGCCGTCGAGCGGGAGGCTCGCGTCCGGGGCGATGCGGTTCGGTGCGACCCAGAGGAGTGGGGGGTCGACCTCCAGGGGGATCAGGCGGTCGGCGGGCCGGTCATGGCCCGTCAGGAAGCGCAGGACGGGCCCGGCGACGGCGCGGCCCTCGGCTGCGGCGACGCCCGCGCTCTCCGCGGCGTGCAGCAGATTCCCGACGGCGAACACCCCGCTGCGCGAGGTGCGGTATCCGGTGTCGTACGCGGGTCCTCGGGTGCCCGGGTCGAGTATGAGCCCGCCTCGCCTGGCCAGTTCGTGTTCGGGGACGAAGTCGCCGGTGAAGACGACGGTGTCGCAGCGCAGGGTCTTGGTGCGGCCGCCGTCGTGGCGCAGCTCCACTCCGGACAGCCGGGTCCGGCCGGTCAGGCCGGTGACGGTCGCGCCGGTGAGGAGCGGGAAGCCGGCCCGTGAGCATACGAGGGCGGGCAGCGGGGACGCGGGCTGGTCGGTCACCATGGCGACGACCTCCAGTCCGGCGGCGCGCAGGGTGTCCGCGGCGGCGTGGCCGACGGGCTCGTTGCCGATGACGACCGCGCGGGTGCCGATGTGCTGTCCGTGGACGTGGACGGCCCGTTGGAGTTCGCCGGTGGTGTAGACGCCGGCCGGTCGGCTGCCGGGAATCAGGCGGGCGCTGCGCGGGCGTTCGCGGGCGCCGGTGGCGAGGACGACGGCGCGGGCGGTGATCCGCTCGAGCCCGGCGGGTCCCGTGGTCTCGGCGGTGCGCGGTCCGTCCCAGCCCGTGACGGTGACTCCGGTACGGAGGGTGGCCCCGGCTCCGATGGCCGCCGCCACACAGCCCCGGGCGAATGCGGGGCCGGTCATTCCGCCTCTCAGTCCTGCTCCCGGTCCTCTTCCCGTATCGCGTCCGCCGAATCCGCCGTGGTGGCAGTGGCGCGGGATTCCGCCCGCGTCCGGTTCGCGTTCCAGGAGTTCGACGTGACCTGCGCCCGAGGCGGCGAGTTCTGCCGCCGCGCCCAGACCCGCGGGTCCGCCGCCGACGACGAGTACGTCCACGGACCGTTCGAGCCGGGTCACGGCCGGGCCTCCTCGTACAGTGCGCGGAGCGCGGCCCCGCAGGTGAATCCCTGGCAGCGGCCGCTCCCGGCGCGGGTGCGGCGCCGGAGGCCGTCCGGGGAGCCGGGCGGAATCGTGGAGTGCAGGGCGTCGCGGATCTCGCCCAGGGTGACCTGTTCGCAGTGGCAGACGAGTGTGCCGTAAGCGGGGTCCTCGGCGATCAGGCCGGCGCTCCGGTACGGGCGTGGGAAGGCTTCGCCGAGGTTGGGCAGGCTGACGGGCGGGAGCTCGCGTGGCGTGCCGAGTGCGAGTCCGGCTCCGGCGAGGAGTCCGGTGACATGCGCGCCGATAGCCATGGACGCGGTGAGCCCGGTGGACCGGATGCCGCCGACGGCGACGTACCGCAGGGCGGGGTGGTCCTGAATCCGGTAGTCCTCGCATCCGGTGGCGGCCCGCAGTCCGGCGTAGACGGCGGTGACCTCTTCATCGAGCAGGGCGGGCAGAATCCGGCGGCCCTTCTCCCGGAGGAAGTCGATGCCGTCCGCGGTGGAATCGGTGGCGCTCTTGTCGTCGATCTCCTCGGAGGTCGGGCCGAGCAGCACATTGCCGAAGACGGTCGGTGCCACCAGGACGCCCTTCCCTGCGGCGGTGGGCACAGGGAGGAGGATGTGGCTGACCAGATCGCGGGCGAGCTTGTCGAAGACGATGAGCTCGCCACGGCGCGGGGTCACGGTGAAGGCGTCGTGCCCGAACTGCCGGTCGATCTCGTCGGCGTACAGTCCGGCCGCGTTGACCAGGTACCGGGTGCGCAGGGTGCCTCTGGAGGTGGTGAGGAGATGGGTGCCGTGGTCGTCGGCGATGTGCTGCACACGGCAGTTGAGGTGCAGGTGGACGCCTGCCCGGACGGCCTGTGTGGCGTAGGCGAGCGGTGTCGACCAGGGGCAGATGATGCTCTCGTCGGGAATTTCCAGCGCCCCCAGCACGCCAGGACCGAGGTGCGGTTCGCACGCCGCCAGTTCCTCGGCGCCGAGCATGCGTGCCGCGTGGTAGCCGTTGCGTTCGGACTTCGCCAACAGCTTGGGGAGCATGGCCAGTTGCTCTTCGTCCCAGGCGATGAGGAGGGCGCCGACCCGCTCGACAGGGATGCCGGTCTCCGCCGCGTAGGCGGCCAGCAGGTGCCGGCCTTCGCGGACCAGGCGGGCTTCCAGAGAATCGGGGGCGGCGTCGAAACCGGTATGCAGGATCGCGGTGTTGGCCTTGGACGTACCGTTGCCGATGTCGTGGGAGGCGTCGACGAGCGCGGTACGCAGATGGTAGCGGGCCAGTTCACGGGCGATGGCCGCGCCGACGACTCCGGCGCCGATGACGGTGACGTCGTACGTGTCGCCGTACGTGTCGCCGTACGCACCCGAGCCGGTCAGTTCTCCGGCCCGAGTGATCGTGACGTCGTACGCACCGCCCGCCGGCCCTCCGGCCCCGGTGGCCTCGGCGGTCATGTGCGCTCCAGCAGGGTGTTCACCGCCGCGCGGAAACGGGCGCGGCGTGTTGCCGCCTCGTCTGCGCCGATCCGGGGTTCGTAGCGGGCCGACGGTTCCCACGCGGGCAGGGCCTCCCTGACCGGCAGGCGCGGGTCGAGACCGAGGCGGGCGACGGCGCCCGCGCCGAGCGCCGTGACATCCGGGCGGGCGGACACTTCCACGGGGTGTTGCAGCAGGTCGGCCTGGGTCTGCATGAGCAGCGCCGAGCGGGTGAGGCCGCCGTCGACGCGCAGCACCGACAAGGGGGAGCCGAGGTCGGTGGCGGCGGCGTCGGCGAGTTCGGCCACCTGGGCGGCGATGCCCTCGCACAGTGCGCGCACCAGATGACCGGCGGTGGTGTCCAGGCCGAGGCCGGTCACCGAGCCGCGCAGGTCGCTGCGCCACCAGGGGGCGGCGAGGCCCGCGAGCGCCGGCACGAAGGTGACGCCGCCGGCATCGGGTACGGAAAGGCCGACCGGATCGAGGTCGGCCGCGCCGGTGATCACTCCGAGATCGGTGAGCCAGCGCACGGCCGACGCGGCGGTGTAGACCTGCCCGTCGAGGCAGTAACTCGTGCGGCCGGCGAGCCGCCAGGCGACGCAGCTGACGAGGCCGGAGGAGCCACGGCGTGGTGCGGGCCCGGTCTGGGCGAGGAGGAAGGCCCCGGTGCCGTATGTGCATTTGGCGGTGCCCGGGTCCAGCGCGTGCTGGGCCAGGAGGGCGGCCTGCTGGTCGACGAGGAGGCCGGTCAGCGGGATGTCGGCGCCGAACGCGGTGGTGGTTCCGACCGGTCCGTCGGCGTCGACGACGGACGGGAGCCGTTCCCCGGAGAGGCCGAAGATCTCCAGTGCTGTGGGCGACCAGTCGACCCGGTCCAGGTCGAGGAGCTGGGTGCGCCCGGCGGTGGACGCGTCCGTGACAAAGGCCCCGGTCAGTTGGTGGACAAGCCAGGAGTCGCTGGTGGTGACGACTCCTTCGCGGGTCAGTTCGCGCCGTATCCAGGCCATTTTGGGAGCGGCGAAGTACGGATCGAGCGGCAGTCCGGTGAGGTGGCGTAGCTCCGGTCCACGGGCTACGAGTTCGTCGCAGAGCGCTTGTGCGCGCCGGTCCTGCCAGACGATGGCTTCGGTGAGCGGGCGGCCGGTGGCGGGGTCCCAGGCGAGGACCGTTTCGCCCTGGTTGGCGAGGCCCACGGCGCAGACAGGTTCGGCCGCCTCATGCAGCGCCTGTCGACCGGCGTCGAGGACCGAGCCGAGCAGCTCGGCGGGGTCCGTCTCGACCACTCCCCCGACGCCGTAGCGGGGCCGCACCGGAGCCGAACCGGAACCGATCACGCCACGCTCCGGGCAGATCACCAGCGCCTTGGTGCCGGAGGTCCCCTGGTCGACAGCGAGCACCGGGCCTGTCATCACCACTCCAGTCGTACGCAATCCGCCGCAATCGTGATCACTGGCCGTCCGCACACAGAATTGTGCAGACCACGACTTACGTCAACCCTGGATGGAAGGACCCTCGATCTTGGGCAACTTCCCAGGGTGGCAGGCGACTTGGGCGCCGGACCCTTTAAGATCCGGGAGTCCGCCCCAAGGAGCGCCCGACCGGCTCCATGCTCGGGCGCCGAGCAACAAGCGGACGCTCCCGGGCAGTTCGCTGCCCGAAGCCAGGCCGACCCCCCACGCCTTGAGGATTCATGACGAGCAGACCGTGCCCCTTACCCCGATGTCCGGCGCATCGCCTTGCCCCGTCAGGTCGTACCGGGGCGGGGCGAGCCGATGGCCCCCAGTGAATTCCGGCCGGTCTACCACCCCGCCGGGCACGACCACGGTCTGCGCGGGGCGTTACAGGAACTGCGGGCCGGCCGCTGGCTTTCCATGCGCGATCTGCTGGAGAGCACGCCCGACTGGGCGCTGTGGACCCAGCGGACCCAGGTGCTCGCGACCGCGGCCGCCGGCTCCGATGCCGTCGATGCCTGGCAGGCCGAGGAGCCTCTGAGCGTCGCCGCCACCGTCATGCATGCCCGGATCGCCGTCGAGCGGGCGGTCCGCGCCTACCGCGAAGGACACTGCCGGTCCCAGGAGTTGTGGCAGGAGGCGTGGGAGGGCTGCCGGTCCGCCGCACATGCCACTCCCCCGGACCCGGTGCCGTGGATCTGTCTGCTCGCCCTCGCCCAGCTCGACGAACGGCAGCGACTGAAGGAACACCGGCTGCCGCCGCCGGGGCCGATGCTCTTCCCCGGCCCCTGGGGTCTGCTCGCGGAGGCGGACAAGCGAGATCCGTACAACCGCGAGACGTACCACCGGATGCTCCAGTTCGTGTACGCGCGCCGGGCCGCCGGAACTCTGTCGGAGGCGGTCGACTTCGCCCAGTGGGCGGCTTCTTCGGCACCCGACGGCTCCGCACTCCACGTGCTTCCGCTGTATGTGAGGGTGGAGCGCTACCGCCGCGAGCACGGCCACGAGAAGGCGCTCGATCTCCACTGGGTCACCGAGGACGGCGAACGGGACGCCCAGCGGGCCCTGCATCTGTGGTTCCACCGCACGGAGCCCGCCGCCCGGTCGCTCCTCGACCTCAACCACCTGGCGCACGCGCTGTGGGGCTCACTCCAATTCACCGACGCCGCCCCGGTGTTCCGGGCTCTCGGCCCGTACTACACATCGGTCCCGTGGGCGTACCGCACCCGGACTCCCGGCGACCCCGCGGAGGCCGAGGAGGTGTTCCTGCGGGCCCGCGGCAGATGTCTCACCGCCGCATCCGATCCCGGCCCCGGCCCGCGCGGCTGAGCCCGCGAGATGCCTTTCCGTCACCGTCCCCCGTCCCGTCCCCCCACCGGAGGAATTCTCCATGTCCATACCCGCCCAGACCCGGTCGAGCTCACCGGAGGAACCCCCCAAGGACGAAGAACAGCGGCTGCGCGAGCTGGGCTACCAACCCGTACTGGCCCGCCGCATGGGCGGCTTCGGTAACTTCGCGATCAGCTTCTCCGTCATCTCGATCCTGTCCGGCTGCATGACCCTGTACGGCTTCGGCATGTCCGCGGGCGGCCCGTCGGTGATGCTCTGGGGCTGGGTCGGTGTCGGTCTGTTCGTACTCTGCGTCGGCATGGCTCTGGCCGAGGTCACCAGCGCCTACCCGACGTCCGGGGCGCTGTACTACATGGCCGACCGGCTCGGCGGCCGCAAGTGGGGCTGGTACACCGGCTGGCTGAATCTGCTCGGGCTGCTGGGCGCGATCGCCGGTATCGACTACGGCGCCGCCCTGTTCACCGGAGCGCTGCTCAACCTCCAGTGGGGTTTCGATCCGACACCCGGCTCCACGATGGTCATTTTCCTCTGCATCCTGCTGCTGCACGCCGTGCTGAACCTGTTCGGGGTGCGACTCGTGAGCGTGCTGAACTCGATCAGCGTGTGGTGGCATCTGGCGGGTGTCGCCGTGATCGTGAGCGTGCTGGCGATCGTGCCGTCCGACCACCAGTCGCCGTCCTTCGTCTTCACCGAGTTCGTCAATGACACCGGCTGGGAGAACCCGCTGTACGTGGCGGCGATCGGGCTGCTGCTGGCCCAGTACACATTCAGTGGTTACGACGCCTCCGCGCATCTGTCCGAGGAGACGTCCAACGCGTCCGTCACGGCGGCCAAGGGCATCGTCCGGGCGATCTGGGTGTCCTGGGTGGCCGGTTTCGTCCTGCTCGCCGGTCTGACCTTCGCCATCCAGGACTACGCGGGCACGCAGAACAGTGCGACGGGGGTGCCGCCCGCGCAGATCCTGATCGACGCCCTGGGCACGGCAGGCGCCACGGCCATGCTGCTCATCGTGATCGCCGCCCAGCTGTTCTGCGGAAACGCCGAAGTCGCCGCCGCCAGCCGGATGGTCTTCGCGTTCAGCCGCGACAACGCGCTGCCGGGCTCGGCCCTGTGGCGCAAGGTGAGCGCGCGCACCCAGACGCCCGTCCCGGCCGTGTGGCTGTCCGTCTGTGTCGCCGCGCTCCTCGCCGTGCCGTCGCTGTACTCCGCGACCGCGTACGGGGCGGTGACGGCGATCAACGTCATCGGCATCACGCCCGCCTACGCCATCCCCATCTACCTGAAGCTGCGGGCCGGGGACCGATTCGAGCGCGGCCCGTGGCATCTGGGCCGCTGGTCCAAGCCGATCGGCTGGATCGCCGTGGTCTGGGTCGGCATCGTGTCCGTACTGTTCCTGCTCCCGCAGTCGGCTCCGGTGACGATGGAGTCGATGAACTACGCGTCGATCGCCCTGGTCACCGTGCTGGTCCTGGCCACCGTGTGGTGGTTCGTCGCACGTCGTTCGTACGGGACTCCGAAGGCGTACGGGACCGCCCGCGAGCAGGCGGAGATCGCCGAGGGCATCGTCTGACCCACGGATCGCTTCCGTCCGGGCGGGCTCCTTCAGCGCAGCAGCAGGTGGAGCCCGCCCAGCACGGTGGCCCCGAGGACGATCCGCTCGAAGAGCGTTTGATTGATCCGGTCCACGCACTTGCGGCCGACGTAGGCACCCGGCACGACGAAGAGCACCATGCAGGCGTCCAGCAGCAACGAGTGCGCGTCAATGAGACCGAGACCCACGCTGAACGGCACCTTGGCCACGTTGACGATCAGGAAGAACCAGGCCGATGTGCCAAGAAAACCGAGCTTCCGGAATCCGGCGGAGAGCAGATAGAGGGACATGACGGGACCGCCCGCGTTGGCGACCATGGTCGTGAATCCGCCGAGTGCCCCATAGCTCCGGGCCTTGAATCGTGCGGCGCGCGACAGGCCCCCGGCCGGCTCGTCCCCCGTCGCTTTCGCACCGCTCCCGCCGCTGCGCCGGCGCCAGATGGTGACGCCCGACATGAAGAGCAGGATCGCGCCGATCGAGGTCCGTACCGCCTCGTCGCCGGCCCACATCATGAAGAGGGTTCCCGCCACGACGCCCACGGCGACGGCGGGGAAGAGCCGGAGCAGTGTCGGCCAGTGGGCATGGCGTCGGTAGACGGCCACGGCGAGGAGGTCACCGGCGATCAGGATCGGGAGCAGCACTCCGGTCGATTCGCGGGCCGGGAGCACGGCCGCGAAGACGGCGAGGCTGATCGTATTGGCTCCGCTGACGGCGGTCTTGGAGAAGCCTACGAGGGTGGATGCCGCCGCGAGGGCGGCCAGTTGCCACAGGGTGAGAGTGTCCATGCCGGATCAGATGGTAGACATCGCCGCTCTTCGGCGGCCGGTCGTGTCACTCCGTGGTCGCTCGCGGGGCAGGGCGGTCGGCACAGAGACCGCCGGACGGCACGAAGGCCCCCCTCGGCCTCTTTGATCGATTGATCGATTTGATCTTCTTCTGAGTGATCTATTGACCCCTCACCGATCGACCGATCAGGATTCGGGTGTCCCGAGAAAGGCTGCGCCCCCGAATGACCCTCCCGTTTGCATTCCCCGCCGAAGACCGCGAAACAAGCCCGTACACCGGTTACACCCGGGCGCACTGGGAAGCCACCGCGGACGGTCTGCTCGACGCGGCCTGGCGGTGGGCCACACCCGGACGTGCCCTCCTCGACCTCCCGGGCCGGCCGTCCTCCTCCGGTGTCCGCTCCGACGGACTGGAGGGATACGCCCGTACGTTCCTCGCCGCCGGCTTCCGGGTCGCGGGCGCGGAGGGCAAGGATCCGCACGGCTGGCTCGACCGGTACGCGGACGGGCTCGCCGCGGGTACGCGGACGCCGGGCCGCGACGACACCGAGTCCTGGCCGCTGATCCTGGAGCACCATGTGCAGGGTCAGCCGATGGTGGAGTCGGCATCCGTCGCCATCGGGCTGCGGCTCACCAGGCCCTGGCTGTGGGACCGGCTGGACGCCGGAGTGCAGGACCGGGCGGAGGAATGGCTGCGCGGGGCGCTGCGGCACACGCCGTCCCCCAACAACTGGTACCTCTTCCCGCACGCCGTCGCCGGATTCCTGGAGTCGGTCGGCCGCGGCGACGCGGAGACGGCCCGCGCGCTGGACCGGGCGCACGAGCTGATGGAGGGCTGGTACCGCGGCGACGGCTGGTACGCCGATGGTGACGGCCGCGCCTTCGACCACTACAACGGCTGGGCCCTGCACCTGTATCCGATGCTGCACGCGCATCTGGCGGGCGACACGGAACTGTCCGCGCACTACGGCGAGCGGCTGCGCGAGCATCTCGACGGGCTGTCGCTGCTGTTCGGCTCGGACGGGGCGCCGATCCACTTCGGACGGTCGCTCTCGTACCGCTTCGCGGCCGGTTCCGCCGTCGGACTCGGCGCCCTCACCGGACACACCCCGCTCTCCCCCGGCGCCTCGCGCCGACTGATCAGCGGGTCGCTGCGCTACTTCCTGGACCGGGGCGCGGTGGGCGAGGACGGACTGTTGAGCCTGGGCTGGCACGGACCGCACGACGCGACGCTCCAGATGTACTCGGGGCCCGCCTCGCCGTACTGGGCGTCCAAGGGCTTCGTCTCGCTGCTCGCACCGGCCGGTCACCCGTTGTGGACCGCCACCGAGGAACCGGCACCGAGCGAGGGTCCGGACCGGGTGCTGGCGCTGCCCGCTCCGGGCTTCCTCGTGCAGTCCACGCGGGCGGACGGCGTCGTACGGCTGCACAACCACGGCAGCGACCATGTCCGGCCGCACGAGGGCGAGTCGGCGGCACAGGAGGACCCGCTCTACAGCCGTCAGGCCTACTCGACCGTCACCGGCCCCACGGCAAAAGCGAATCAGGCGGACAACCATCTGGCCGTGGTCGTCGCGGGTCGGCGCAGCTACCGGCGCCGCATTCGCCCGCTGGGAACGGGCGGGGGCGACGGCTGGGGGTGGGCCGGGTCCTGGCATCTGCCGGTGTTCACCTCGGGTGCGCCGATGGTGCCGGGGATGCGGGTGGAGAGCGTGACCGTGGTCCGGGGCCGTTACGAGCTCCGGGCCCACCGCGTCCTCGGTGTGCCGACAGGGTCACGGGTCGAGCAGACGGGGTGGGCGACGGGCCGCGACGACGCGCTGACGTCCGCGCTGCACGGCCTGCACGGCTGGGGGACGCGCGAGGAGGTACGGGCTCCGCAGGGCACGGCGTACACCAACTGGGCGGTGATGCCGCGGCTGGCCGCGGACGCGGAGGGCACGGTGATCCTGCTGTCCCTCGCCTCGCTCACCGGACAGAGCGATCCGGACCCGCTCCCGGCGGTGGTGAGCCGGGTGCGTGTCGACGGCAGCCGGATCGAGGCCGACTGGGCGGACGACGGGTCCACGACACGTATCGACTTCGAACCGCTGTCGGTCACACACGGCTGAGCAGTCGGTCGAGCCCGTCCGGTTGCCGGTTCTCCCGGCCTCCGGGCGGGCTCACCGCGCTACACGTCCGTGCGGATCACGACCACAAGCGTGCGGGGGCCATGCACACCCTCGACCCGCTCCAGTTCGATGTCCGAGGTGGCGGAAGGTCCGCTGATCAGCGTGGTCGGCCGTTCCGGCACCAGCCGGGCGACCGCTTCCGGCACTCCGGCCTCGACCGTCGAGAGGTCGACGACGCACACATGGAGGTCGGGGACGAGGGAGAGCGCCCGGCGGCCCTGGCCGGGCGAGCCGTCGAGGAAGATCGTGCCGGTCTCGGCGCAGCTGACCGTGGAAGCCGTGACCACACCGTCCAGCGCGTCGAGGCTCGGCGCGGGGATGTCGGCGGAGTCCTGCTGGACCTCTCCGTCGTAGCGGCTTAGCCACCCCTCGTCGAGCCCGTCCGGCACGCCGATCCGCCGGGCGCCGAGCTCGCGCAGCACGTCGGCGACGACCTCGGCGGTACGGTCGGCGGTGCAGGTGTGCACCTGCGCCTTGTAGTCGACGAGCCGGTGGGTCAGAAGGGCGAGGCGTTCGTCGTCGGGGAGTGTGCGTCCGGTGCGGTAGGCGCGCGGGATGGCGGTCTCGGGCAGGGGGGCCAAGGCGAGGGCGTCGCGGACACGGCCGAGGACGGTTTCCCGGGCGCTCGCCTGAGGAGCAGTCACTTCTCGTTCTCCTCAACGGAATTGGTGTACTCGTCGGTGGCTGCGCGCATCGTGGCGGCGCCTTCGTCGGATGCCAGCCAGGAGCGGAAGGTCTGCTTGGGCGGGGCCGGGGTGTCCCGGCTGTCGCTCCAGCCGTTGAACGGGGCCGGCAGACGGGAGATCGTGCCGTCCCGTCCGGCGACGGCACGGCCGATACCGGAAGCCTTCTGAGCGGCCGTGAACAGCTTCGGCCGTTTCATCACGCCGGCCGCGGCCTTCATGGCGAGCTTCTCCGCCGTCGTACCGGACTCCTCGGTGTTCTGATGGCGCAGTTCGACGAGCAGCGAGGGAATGTCGATCTTCACCGGGCAGGCGTCGAAGCAGGCACCGCAGAGGCTGGAGGCGTACGGGAGCGAGCTGTTGGGGTCGTTCTTGGCCGCGTGCATCCCGGCGAGCTGCGGGGTGAGGACCGCGCCGATCGGGCCGGGGTAGGTCGAGCCGTACGCGTGCCCGCCGGCCCTCTCGTACACCGGACAGACATTGAGACAGGCCGAGCAGCGGATGCAGTTGAGCGCCTCGCGGCCGATCCTGTCGGCGAGCGCGGCGGTGCGTCCGTTGTCGAGCAGGATCAGATGGAAGTCCTGCGGTCCGTCGCCGGCTGTCACTCCGGTCCACATCGAGGTGTACGGGTTCATGCGCTCGCCGGTCGAGGAGCGCGGCAGCAACTGGAGGAAGACTTCGAGGTCCTGGAAGCGCGGCAGCACCTTCTCGATACCCATGACGGTGATGAGGGTGTCGGGCAGGGTCAGACACATCCGGCCGTTGCCCTCGGACTCGACCACGGACAGGGTGCCGGTCTCGGCGATACCGAAGTTGGCGCCGGAGACGGCCACCTTCGTCGTCATGAACTTCTCGCGCAGATAGGCGCGGGCGGCTGCGGCGAGGTGGGCGGGCACGTTGTCGAGCCCCGGGTCGACGCCGGGGATCTCGTCGAGGAAGATCTGCCGGATCTCGTCGCGGTTGCGGTGGATCGCGGGCACCAGGATGTGCGAGGGCTTGTCGTGGGCGAGCTGCACGATGAGTTCGGCCAGGTCGGTCTCGTACGGGGTGATGCCGATCGATTCCAGGTGTTCGTTGAGGCCGATCTCCTGGGTGGCCATCGACTTGATCTTGATGACGTCGCTGCTGCCCGTCTCCTGGATCAGCCGGGCGACGATCGCGTTGGCCTCGTCGCCGTCGCGTGCCCAGTGGACCGTGCCGCCGCGCTCGGTGACTTTCCGCTCCAGTTGTTCCAGGAGCTCGGGCAGCCGGTTCATGGTGTCGGTCTTGATGGCGGCGCCCGCATCGCGCAGCTCCTCCCAGTCGGGGAGTTCACCGGTGACGTTGAGGCGTTTGGCCCGGATGGTGTGGGTGGCCCTGCCGAGGTTGCGGCGCAGCTGTTCGTTGCGCAGCTCGTCATGGGCCGCCTCGGGGAACTTCCGCTCGCCGCGCAGATTGCCCGTCCCGTACGGGGAGCGGGGCGGGGTGGCGGGCATGCCGAGAAACGTACTCATGCGGCGACCTCCGTCAGGACGTACGGCGAGGTGCGGGTGGAGGCGAGGATCTGCGCGAGGTGCAGGGTGCGCGTGCCCGCCTTGATACGGGAGAGTCCGCCGCCGATGTGCATCAGGCAGGAGGAGTCGCCCGCGGTGCAGACATCGGCCGCGGTGGTGGCGATGGCGCGCATCTTGTCCTGCAGCATCGCGGTGGAGGTCTCGGCGTTCTTGACGGCGAAGGTGCCGCCGAACCCGCAGCAGGAGTCCGCTTCGGGGAGCTCGACGAGGTCGATGGAGTCGACGGCGCGCAACAGCCGTAGCGGCTTGTCACCGACCCGGAGCATCCGCAGGGAGTGACAGGTGGGGTGGTAGGTGACGCGGTACGGGAAGTGGGCGCCGACCGAGGAGACGTCGAGGATGTCGACGAGGAACTCCGAGAGTTCGTACGTCTTGGCCTTGACAGTGGCGACTCCTGCGCGCAGGGCGGCGTCGCCGTACCGCTCGGCGATGATCTCGTGCTGATGGCGGACCGAGCCCGCGCACGACCCCGACGGCATGACCACCGCTTCGATGGAGGCGTCACCGAACTGGTCGGCGAAGTTGCGCACCAGCGGGACTGGCTCGCGCTGGTAGCCGGTGTTGACGTGCATCTGGCCGCAGCAGGTCTGCTCCGGCGGGAACACCACGTCGTGGCCCAGGCGGGCGAGCAGGATCGCGGTGGATTTCACCGCCTCGGGGAAGAGCGTGTCTCCCAGACAGGTGGCGAAGAGTCCGATGCGCATGGGGCCTCCCCGGTCGTTTGTATGGTCGGACCATACTAGCCTCCGTCCGAGTGAGGAAGCGTGGGGACACGAAAGCGGGGACGGCGCACCCGGCACCGTCCCCGCTCATCCCCGCCTGTTCCTGCCTATTCGGCGTTCTCGGGGTTCTCGTTGACGAGGGTCCCGTGCAGGCCCCGGATGTGTTCCTCGACCAGGTCCGCCGCCTCGCCACCCCGCCCCTCGCGCACCAGCCGCAACAACTTCATGTGCTGGGCATTGAGCGCACCGGCCATGGCTGGCCAGTCCCCGGTCTCCTCCAGCGCTCGCAGGATCAGCGGACGGACCGATTCCCGCACCGCGGAAGTGAGTGTGGAGGTCAGCTCGTTTCCGGAGCTGCGCGCGATCAGGACATGAAAGCGGGTGTCCAGGTCGTTGAACTCGGACACGCCGACATCCGGCTCCCCCATCCGTACGAGCAGCTCCTCCGCCTGGTCGAGATCCTCGGCGGAGGCGTGCTGCGCGGCGGCCTCGAAGCTCGACCGCTCCAGCACGACCCGGGCCTCCAGCACGTCGTGCAGGCTGTAGCTTCCGAGTGCGAAGTGGAGGCGCAACAACCGTCCCAGGGCGTGATCCGGGTTACGTACGATCCGCGCGCCGGAATCCGGCCCCCGCCCGGGCTGGGCGACCAGCACACCGATGGTCTCCAGCACCCGGAGCGCCTCGCGCAGCGCGGACCGGCTGACGCCGAGCACCGGTGCCAGTTCCCGCTCGGGCGGCAGCCGGTCGCCCGCCTTGAGCTCTCCGGCGAACACCCGCTCCTCAATGCTCTGGAGCACGAGTTCGTGGGTGCGGGACTGTCGTACGGGTTGCCACTCGACGGGCATCCACTACTCCCTGGTCCGGGCGATACGCATGATCCGACTATGTCACACAGGCCGTGTGGTCGGACCAAAGCACATACACCCACGCGGACACGCCCACACCCCGTGCCCCATGCCGGACGCGACCGCCCTACGACCTCCCCTCTCCGATCAAGTCGTCCAGATGTGCGCGGAGTTACTCCTACCGCCCACTCCCCCGCGCCGCCGCCCCCAATTCATGTGATTCTCACGCTGTCCGTTTAATGTGCACACCGTGACCCAGATGAGCCCGCCCGGCTGGCATCCAGACCCCGGGCATTCAGGAATCGGCCCCGCCCAGGAACGCTGGTGGGACGGGAGCCGCTGGACGGACCAGCTCCGCATACCGCCCGCGACGGTCCGGCGCCGCCGGATACGCATCGGCGCCGGCATCGCTGCCGGCATGGTGCTGCTCGCCGCCGTCGGAGGCGGCGCATTTCTGCTGGGGCACGACTCCAGCGACAAGAAGGGCACCGCCGCCACCCCCTCCACCCCGCCCTCCGGCGCACCCGACCGGCCCGGTGCACCGAATGGCGGCGAGGACGAAGGCGGCGGCAGCAAGGCTCCCGAACAGCCGGTCCCGCAGACCGAAGAGGGATACGCGACGGACCTGGCCAGCGGTATCAGCCTCCCGGTGCCCGACGGCTGGACCGGAGAATCGGGAACCGTCGGCGCCGGGCTGACCACCGGCGAGTACGCCTGCCCCGGCGACGCAAGCCAGAAATGCGTGCGCGGCGGAGTGTTCTCCGCCCCGGCGCCGGCCCTGGAGCTCGACGCGGCCACGGCGGAAGCCGCGGCGAAGAAGGACATCGCGGCCAACGCCCAGGAATCGTACGGCGAGAAGATCTACGGAGGGATCACCTCCCACGAGACGCTCAAGTCCGCACCGGTCACCGTGGCCGGCCAGAAGGGCTACCTGGTGCGCTGGAAGGTGGTGACGAAGAGGGGCGACGACGGATACGTCGAGTCCCTGGCCTTCCCCTCCCCCACGACCAAGGACATGCTGGTCGTCATCCGGTCCGGGTTCGACATCAACACCAAGGCGCCGAAGCTCGCGGTGCTGGACGACATCACGAAGGGCATCAAGGCCGCCTCGACGGCCGGCCCCGGCCAGACCGCGTAGCGGCGAGCGGCACCCCGAGAGGACTGCCCTGACGCATCAGAGGCCGTATCGGATTTCTCCGGTACGGCCTCTGATCTGCGCCTCAGGAGAATCGGGGGCCGGCCCAGTGCCGATCCGGGACTCAGACGCCGTCAGCGGATTGGTGCTCCAGCGACGGATGAAACCTCGCTTCGGCGTAGCGTGCCGCCCAACGGGTGAATCGGTCCCTGCTGTCACACGAAGAGCCCATGGCGTACCCCCCATGCGGAGCTCTCCGGTGGCGCGGAGCCGGAGTCTGGCTGACGGTGGGTCATGTCGCCCCTGCGATCCCATGAGCCGACGAAGTGTCGGCCTTCGCAGTCGCGGCGAAAGGAATGTGCCCCATGCGCTCTGCCCGCACCCTGTTCGCATCGGCTGCCGTCACGGCAGTCCTCGCGGTCACCGCTCCCGCCGCCTATGCCGTGACCTCGGCCGACGACTGGAACAAGGACAGCGGTTCCTCCTCGAGCAACAACAGCGACCGCGAGAAGCCCGAGTCCTGGACCAAGGACAAGCCGAACGGCGGCGTCCACACCGGCGGCGGCGCCCTCTCCCTCACCACCGCCGACGACCACAACAAGGACAGCGACCGCGAGAAGCCCGAATCCTGGACCAAGGACAAGCCGAACGGCGGCGTCCACACCGGCGGCGGCGCCCTCTCCCTCACCACCGCCGACGACCACAACAAGGACAGCGACCGC